>CAMJLI010000125.1 GCA_946406585.1 uncultured Prevotellaceae bacterium
GCGTGACCTACGAGATAGAGAAGCGCATCTCGCAAGACCCCACCTACGAGGAGACGCCCGCCACGAAAGCCGTGAAAGCCTACCACGACAATCATCAGCACGTCATCAACCAGAAGACGGAGATCATCGTGGAGAAGTTCCGACAAATCACCCTGAATGCCATGAAGGGACAGGCCAAAGCTGCGATTGAGCGAGGGAAGAGCCAAGCTCGCTTGGCCTCTTCCGAGCATGAGCAGGTTCGGTCGAAGGCCAAGGCGATGGTGGTGACGTCGAGCCGCGCCCATGCGCTGCGCTATTTCCTGCAAATCAAGAAATACTGCGAGGAGAAGGGCTATACGGACGTGCATCCGATGGTGGCTTTCTCGGGCAAGGTGAAATACGAGGAGGAGGAATACACCGAGACCCAACTGAACAGCACCGCCGACCTGCACATCAGCGAGGAGCGGTTGCCGCTCTACTTCGCCAGCGACATGTACAACATGCTGGTGGTGGCCGACAAATACCAGACAGGCTTTGACGAGCCAATGCTGCACACGATGTTTGTCGATAAGAAACTCAAGAACGTGAAGGCCGTGCAGACGCTGAGCCGACTGAACCGTGCGCACAAGGACAAGGAAGACACCTACGTGTTGGACTTCGTCAACGCCCCTGAAGACATCAAGAAATCCTTCGAACCCTTCTATACGGCCACGGAACTGATTCGTCCCGTGGATGTGAACGGCGTGTATAACTTCCGCAACGACATCGCTCAGCATCACCTGTGGAGTCCAATAGAAGAGGATGCCATCTACAAGTTGGCCACCTCCACCAAAGGCGACAAGAACAGGTTGGGCAAACTGAGCAATGCGTTCAAGCCCATCGTTGACCGCTTCTTAGACCTCGATGAAGAGACCCGCTTTGCCGTGCGCTCACTGGTAAAAAATTTCGTGCGCTTCTATGCCTATATGGCGCAGGTGGAGCGCACCTACGACCGCGACCTGTACAAGACCTACGTGTTCTGCGACCTGCTCTATCGACTGCTGCCCAAGACTCCTCACGAGAAAGTGGACTTGAACAAGCAAATCCAACTCATCAACTCGCGCATCGAGGAGGGGAAGACGCAACAGATCGTCTTGGAAAAAGGTCAGGGCGGCATCAAGGGCGAGAACGTTAAGGGTGGCGGCAAACCCGACGAGAACAAGGACCTGCTGTCGAACATCATCGACAAGGTGAACCTGATGTTCAAGGGCAGTTTCTCGCCATCCGACCGTGTGATTGTGGAAGCCATCTACGACAAGTTGAGCACGACGGCGGCGAAGAAGAAACTCACCAAGCAAGCCAAGAACAACGACCCGAAGCAGTTTGCCGAGAGCATCTTCCCGGAAATCTTCGAGCGGGCCGCCCAACAGTGCTATGACGACAGCGTTGGTGCCTTCGACCGCCTGTTCCAGAACCGCGAACTTTACAACAGCATCATGACGCAGATGGCCGACCTGATGTATCAGAACTACCGGGCAGAGGGCGAAACGCTCATCTTCAACCCGGAGCGGTTCAAGGAGAAGATCATGCCCACGATAGAACGGGAGTTTGCTGTCTTCAAAATGATGCCGAAGAGCAAGGAACAAATCGCCGACGACCTGGTGGCGCTGATTTCCGCCCGCACCACCGATGACATCGACGGTGCCAACGACGTGATACAGAACGCCTTCAACCGTCTGTATTGCAGTCCCACAAAGGTGTCTCTCGTGGATAAGAAGCAGCATTTCAACACCCTCGTCACCCGCTTCGAGGTGCTGTTGAAAAAGGTGTATTATCTGAAAAATCGCTCAGAGATAGTAAGCACAAAAATCGGTCAGGAGGGCACCATGGCAACACTCGCCGACTGCATCTTCCAGACGCCGTGCCTGAAGCGCCTGAAATACTCCAACAGCGATGCCGACAAGAAATTCAGCGAATACCTGACCATGGTGCGCGACTGGCGCAACGACCAAGCCCACAAGGCCCCGACCGCCACGGAGCAGGAATGCGACTTCGCCATCAACGTCCTCACCACGATGTACCTTTTCGTCGTCGCTTTCGGAATCAAGAGGCGGGACATCGAGCAAGGTAAGACTGCATACAAGACAGATATACAAGAGGAACATGACATGGCCGCTGAACCGGGTGTGGGTGAATAATCCAACATCCGAGATGCTTTTTCCAACAAGGCTATGAAGTCATATCTGGAAATACAAGTACCCATCCCCAAAAACAACCCTTGGATTGAAGAACTTGGGAATGCGATGGTGGGCATTCCTATAAGATACGAAAAGCGGAAAAACAAGAAAATCAATAGAAAAAACGATTTTTCTTGATGCTGTACCATGTTTTGGTGCAACTTACCCGTAATTTTGTAACCCTAAACATGAACGTTTAACTAAAAACATACACCATACTATGTCGAAGTCACATATAGGAGAGATTACCTGTCCCCGATGCCATACCAAGGGCGAGTTTGAGGTGTGGGACAGTATCAATGCAGACCTTCATCCCGATTTGAGGGAGAAACTGTTCAGTAATGAATTGTTTGAATACACCTGTCCGCTCTGTGAGGCACACATCACCGTGCATTACGGAACATTGTATCATGACATGACCCATAAGTTCATGCTCTTTTACGACTATGCCAAGCCAGAAGACTTCGACTATTCCCCCTTGGAAATGCCCGAGGGCATTGGATTGGAAGGATATACATACAGGGTGGTTTTCGGACTTGCACGTCTGATGGAGAAAATTCTAATTCTGGAGAATGGACTCGACGACTTGGTGGTAGAGCACATGAAATATATGACCAGTCACGTCATCATGCCCGAGATTGCGGAGAAAGGCTATCCTCTGTTTTTCGACCATATCGAAGAGTCCACCAAGGAATTCCCTTATGGCACCATCTATTTCTACTATATTGACCCAGAGCAAGAGAAAATATTCACCATCCGCTTTGCCATGGACAATTACCATGAGCACCGGCTTGCCTGTGAGATAGACCCTCGGATGCATATCGAAAATGGTATGTGCATTGACGAAGAATGGATGAGCATGCAAATGAAAAAGGAGGCACTATGAAAGAGGAAAAAATAGCCTACGGATGGTTTACATTCCACCGCAACGGCTATGTCGGCATCAAAGACTATGACGGCAATGAAGTGATATCGCCCACCTTGGGCTTTACCGAAATTGGCAAGTTGCTTGGCACCACCGCCATCGCAACCCGCCAGGGAAAGAAAGGACTCATCGACACGGCAGGCAATCCTCGATGCGAGTTCCGCTACGACCGTCTTGTCTATATCGGCGAGGGTTGTTACAAGGCAGGAAAACTGGTCAGGGGAAATCCAGCCGACATCGTGCTGGAATACAAAGACACCCGATATGAGTATGAAATTATCAACGCTGAGGGCAAACGCCTTTGTGGTGACTACCATTACGTATCAGATGTCTATAATGGCGAGGTGACTGCCGCCATCAATGGGCGATGCGGCATCGTCAATCTGGAAGGCATGGTCATCATTCCCTTCGAGCACAAATATGTCCAATCGATGGGTGAAGGGATGTATCTCCTTTCTGAGGAAGGCAGCGACAATTATTACGCCACCGTTGTTGACAAGAATCTCAATGTGATGATACCAACCAGCATGAAATACCGCGAAGTGATGCATTTTCACCATGGTGCAGCAGTGGCATTCCAGAATGAGAAATGGGGCGTGGTGGATACCCATGGCAATCACTTGTGCGAGTTCCAATACAACTATGCCCAGGACTGTGGCGAGGGATATTTCAGGGTGGAGATGGGCGCGAAGAAAAACATCATGCGCCCCGACGGCAGTCTGGTGCTGCGCGAATGGCATCACGACGTTTACGACGTGACGCACGGATTCTTCATCTTTGGCAATACCATCCGCAAGTCGAAGACCAACCCAAAGACCCGCTACATCCATGGACTGGCCCATGTCAGCGGTGACATCATCTTCCCTGCCATTTTCGACCGTATGTGGTGGTTTGACGACAAACGTGCCATCTATGCGCAGATAGGCACTAAGCCCTACATCCTGACCACCGACGGTAGCATCTACGACCCGACAGGACAGCATTTGCCTGAAAGATTGAACATCGATGAACAGACCTTCCAAAAGAATCTCGCCGACTGGGTGCTTCCCAATCTTCAGTTCTACTACCGTGATACCAATGCCCACATCGATGCCTCACGCATCTATCGTGTGGGCGACACCATACGTGCCGGTTTCTTTGTAGATGTCACCACCAAACTGCAGAAACCTGCCCACCGCACACGTTTCCTCATTGCCTCTGCCCATGCTGCCAAGTTCTATGAGATGGAACCCATGGTGAAGGAGAATCCAAACATTGGCAAATGGGACCTTGCGACCTTCCATTACAACAGCTATTTCAAGGTGATGGATGTGTATGAGACGATGCAGTGTACTCAGGTGTTCTTGCTGCATATCCCTATGTCAGCAGCCATCTTGCTGCAAGGAGCGGCTGAATACAAATTCCTTGATGAAGATGGCACTGGAGCAGTCCTTGTGTTGTTGGCAAGGAATAGTCTTGATGAGAAACTGAGGATGGGTTTTCATGAGCGGTCGTTTGATGAGGAATGGTGCGAACGGATGGAAGATCCTGTGGGATTGGATGAAGACATGAGTTTCTGTTCTCTGGCTCCCGCTCCCGAATCCGAAGACAAGCAGGTGGCCAACCTCAGCGAATTCATACATGCTCTTGCAAAAGACGATGACATCGACTTCAAGGTAGAGTTCAGTGACAACTTTCCATGGAACGGTGTGAAAGGCACCATCTGCGAAGGTTGTTTCTTTGCGAACAGCATCGTAGGTAAAGGAGAAGGATGCAGCCAACTCCCCAAAGATGAATTTCGTAATAGCCATTTCTCTGGACAGTGTGAGCACAGGAAGAAAGATGCCGACACCCCTTCCTTGTTTGATAAAAAGCAGATTTGGAAGCAGATAGAACAGGACAAACAGACTGATGTTTTTGCCTTGAACATGGTGAAGGATTTCATCAAAGAGAGGCTTGACGGCGATATCAACCTCCTACGCGACTTCGACCTGCGCACCCTCAGCAGTGATGACAAATATGGAGCCGACAATATGCTTTCAAGGATGAAGATAGTGAGGGCTATCATGTCGTTGGCATTTGCCGACTGCTGGCCCGACCTCAATTACGACAGCTTTGAGCACTACAAGTATGACAGTGGCTACATCAACTACACCAGCGATATTTTCGGCGGCAGCATCCTGGATGAGTATTTCAAGGGAATGGACAAGTATCGTCCCAGCCGTGAACAGCACCTCAGGGCTGTAAAAGTACACCACATGATGGACACCATAGGCAACCTGATGGTGACGCCAAGCAAGGCTCCTATCGGTTCATACGGCTCGGCATACAGGTATGCCGACAAATATTTACATGCCATGTATGATGTGTTCACCGAGCAGAAAACTGCCAGCAAAGACTTGAAAAATGCTTTCTGGCAGAACCGCAAGATGATGAAGGACTATCAGGGAGAAGTGGGATATTACAAGTTCATCCGCAATATGATGCTGGAAGACTATGTGGATGGCAACGGCTTTCCCATGGAAATCTTCGATGATGTGCGGTGTTGGCAGAACGACCTCGGTCGGGATGATTATTTCAGAGCCGTCGACAAGTTCTGCACATTCTGCGAGGTGGCTATTCCAAAACGCGGTGAAAGAATTATAGAAAAGTTGAAAACAATTATCAAGTAAACGGAACAACCAAGTGCCAGAAAAAGTTAGAATTATGGATTGCGCCATAAAAGACGCCAAAGAGACTTGTTGATTATCTTGCAACATTCAAAAAATGATGGAAAATCATAGTGCTACTATTTAGACAGATGGAATAATATCCGTAATTTTGCAAAAATTTCGGTGCGAATAAATGTTAAATAGCCATATTTATGACCATATCTCAAATTGTTGAAAAGAAGTATAAGAGTATGAGGCAAAAGTCATTGATCTTTGCTTCCGATTTCCCGCAATACAACCAAGATTACATAGGTGATATCTACGAGGCAAGAGCCAAGTAAGTTTGAGATATATCCTGCATGGAGAAATTGA
>CAMJLI010000126.1 GCA_946406585.1 uncultured Prevotellaceae bacterium
CAGTGCTCAACGAAGAGTTTGCGAAAGAAATAGAGACGGGAGCGATGTTCCCGATGAATGCCGAAAGCGGCCTTGCCACCATAGCCATTGTGGGTGAGAACATGAAGCACACCCCCGGCATAGCAGGAAAGCTGTTTGGCACCCTTGGCAGAAGCGGTATCAGCGTGATAGCGTGCGCCCAGGGAGCATCGGAGACCAACATATCATTTGTTGTTGAGGGACGGTTCCTGCGCAAGTCGTTGAATGTGATACATGACTCCTTCTTCCTTTCGGAATACAAGGTACTCAACCTGTTCATCTGCGGCATAGGTACCGTAGGCAGCAAGCTGATAGAGCAGATACGTTCTCAATACGAACTTCTCAAGGAGCGCAACAGACTGAAGCTCAATGTTGTGGGAATAGCAACTTCCAAGAATGCCCTTTTCACACGCGACGGCATAGACCTTGACAAATACAAGGTGTTGTTGGAGCAATCCCCCTTGAGCGACAACCAGCGTCTTCACGACGAGGTCATCGGCATGAATATCTTCAACAGCGTGTTTGTTGACTGCACCGCCAGTCCTGCCGTGGCAAAGCTCTACCAGTCGTTTTTGGAGCACAACATCAGTGTGGTGGCAGCCAACAAGATAGCTGCATCATCAGAATACAACGACTATGTCCATCTGAAACGCACCGCCTTGAGCCGTGGCGTGAAGTTTCGCTACGAGACAAATGTAGGCGCAGGACTTCCCATCATCGGCACCATCAACGACCTTGTGAACTCAGGCGACAAGATATTAAAGATAGAAGCGGTGCTTAGCGGCACGCTCAACTTCATTTTCAACGAGATAGCATCCGACGTGCCTTTCTCAGAGACGGTACGCCGCGCCAAGGAACAGGGTTATAGCGAGCCGGACCCACGGGTGGACCTCAGTGGCACCGATGTTGTTCGCAAGTTGGTGATACTCACTCGCGAGGCAGGCTATCAAGTAGAGCAATCCGATGTGGAAAAGCGCCTCTTTGTGCCCGAGTCATTCTTCGAGGGAAGTGTGGAAGAATTCTGGGAGCATCTCCCCGAACTTGACGCTGATTTTGAGAAACGTCGCCAGATGCTTGAGAAGGAAGGCAAACGTTGGAGGTTTGTAGCCGTCATGGACCATGGCAAGACAAGTGTTTCGCTGAAAGAAGTAAACCAAGGTCATCCGTTCTACAACCTGCAAGGCAGCAACAACATAGTGATGCTTACCACAGAGCGTTACCGTGAATTCCCGATGCTCATCCAAGGCTATGGCGCAGGTGCCAGCGTTACAGCTGCCGGAGTGTTTGCCAACATCATGAGCATTGCCAACATCTAAGCAGTGCCATAAGAGCACATCAAATCCCCAACAACGTCAGACAATGAAACACATCATAATACTTGGCGACGGCATGGCAGACCATGCCATAGAACGGTTAGGAGGCAAGACACCCCTTCAACAAGCCAACACGCCATACATGGACATGCTGGCACGCAATGGTCGCACAGGCAGGTTGATAACCGTGCCCGAAGGATTTCCTCCTGGTTCGGAGGTAGCCAACACAGCCATCATGGGCTACGACCTGAACAAGGTGTACGAGGGTCGTGGACCATTGGAGGCAGCCTCCATAGGCTATGAGATGCGTCCAGACGACATGGCAATCCGCTGCAATATCATAAGTTTGGCAGACGGACTTATCAAGAACCACCATGGTGGCCATTTATCCACCGAAGACGGCAAGACGCTCATACAATATCTGGATAGAGAATTAGGCAACGACAAGGTGAAATTCGTCCCAGGAATACAATACCGCCATCTGCTCGTCATCAGAGGTGGCAACAAGCACATAATTTGCTCACCACCACACGACCACCCAGATGAGCCATGGGAGCCACTTCTGGTAAAGCCTGGTGAAGACGACAACAATGACGGGAGAATGACTCCAAGAGAGACTGCCGACCTCATCAACGACTTGATACTGCGTTCTCAAAGCTTGCTCAAGTTGCATCCCTTCAATGCCGAGCGACGATTCTACAATAAAGACGAAGCCAACTCCATCTGGCCGTGGAGTCCCGGCTACAGACCTTCCATGCCAAAAATAAGTGAGACATATCCACAAGTGAAGTCGGGAAGTGTCATATCCGCAGTTGACCTAATCAAGGGCATCGGCCACTATGCCGGACTAAAAATCATTGAGGTGGAAGGAGCCACAGGTCTTTACGACACCAACTATGAGGGCAAGGCAGCTGCCGCCATAGAGGCATTGCGCCATGACGACTTTGTCTTCCTGCATTTGGAAGCCAGCGACGAGGCAGGCCACGATGGCGACTTGGATTTGAAAATCCGCACCATAGAATATCTTGACAGCCGCATAGTGTCGCCCATATACAATGAGGTGAAGACATGGGACGAGCCTGTATGCATAGCCATTCTCCCCGACCATCCCACGCCAGTGGAGACCAGAACCCATGTTAGCGAACCTGTTCCATTTGCCATCTGGCACAGGGACATCGTTCCTGACGATGTGACATGCTACGACGAGGTTAGTTGTGTTTCAGGTAGTTATGGGATGTTGAAATTGGAACAATTCATGCAAGAGTTCATGAAAATCGGAGAGTGAAAAGATTACCTACTTTAAAGATTACCTACTTTAAATTATAATGAAATACTACAGTACAAACAAGCAAGCCCCCTTGGCAACCCTGCGTGACGCCGTGGTGAAAGGTCTTGCACCCGACCGCGGCCTCTACATGCCAGAAACCATTCACAGGCTTCCAAAATCATTTTTCGACAACATCGACAAGCTATCCTTCCAAGAGATAGCCCACACCGTGGCAGAAGCATTCTTTGGCGAAGATGTGGAAAAAGATTCCCTGCGACAAATCGTCTATGACACATTGTCGTTCGATTGTCCGGTAGTTCGTGTTGAAGATCACATATACTCCCTGGAGCTGTTCCATGGTCCCACATTGGCTTTCAAGGATGTAGGCGCACGCTTCATGGCACGTCTGCTGCAATACTTCATCCGTCAAGAGGGAAGAGGACTTGTAAATGTGCTTGTAGCCACCAGCGGCGATACAGGTTCTGCTGTCGCCAATGGTTTCCTCGGTGTTGAGGGCATCCATGTTTATGTGCTATACCCCAAAGGCAAGGTCAGTCCGATACAGGAATGTCAATTCACCACCCTTGGGCAAAACATCACAGCCATAGAGGTTGACGGTGTGTTTGACGACTGTCAGGCATTGGTCAAGAAAGCCTTCCTCGACAAAGACCTCAACGACCACATGCAACTCACGAGTGCCAATTCTATCAATGTGGCACGTTTCCTACCCCAAGCCTTCTACTATTTCAACGCTTACGCGCGCATGAAAGAGATGGGCTTGGCAGACCAGATGGTAATGTGCGTTCCAAGTGGCAATTTCGGAAATATCACAGCCGGTCTTTTCGGAGCTCACATGGGTTTGCCCATCAAGCGTTTCATAGCAGCCAACAACGCCAACGACATTTTCTACAACTACTTGCAGACTGGCAAATATGAGCCAAAAGCAAGTCGCCAAACCTTGGCAAATGCCATGGATGTGGGCGACCCCAGCAATTTCGCCCGTGTCTATGACCTCTATGGAGCATCCCACCATGCCATCACAGCGTATATCAGTGGAGCCACATACAGCGACGACCAGATACGTGCCACCATGCGGCAATGTCATGACACGACGGGATACGTTCTCGACCCACATGGAGCATGCGGCTATCAAGCGATAAAAGATCTGTTGAGGGAAGGAGAAGAAGGCGTGTTCTGCGAGACCGCACATCCCGCCAAGTTCAAGGAAAAGGTTGATGATATCCTCGGCATCGACATCGCCATTCCCGACCGCCTTGCAAAAATGATGAAAGGCAAGAAAGAAGTGGTGGAGACATCCAAAGACTTCGGAGATTTCAAAGAATATCTGCTGCGTCAATAAGACAAGACAATCATTCAAAGGATGCAAAGCCCAAAATGGCATTGCATCCTTTGAATTAAGTGGGAATTCATGTTTGTCAATATTCATCCTATATATGCGGAATCTGTTATACATCATTGTCACGACAGTAATACTCGCAGCCTGTGTGGGTGGTGGGAAGGAGCGTGCTGTGCTTGATAGAGCACATAATATTATCAACGATTATCCAGATTCTGCCCTCGTTATCCTCGACTCGTTGGAGCCATCATCCCATGATTTTTCACAAGAAAGCCTCCGCAGGTGGCAACTACTGCGTCTGATGGCACAGAACAAATGCGACACGGTTTTTCGTTCCGACAGTCTTCAACTTCTACTCACAGAATATTACGACAAACACGGAACGCCCAATGAGCGGATGACGGCACATTATCTGTTGGGGCGTGCCTACAGCGACATGGGGGAGGCTCCACGTGCCCTTCAATGTTTTTTTGATGCCGTGGCATGCGCAGACACAACTTCCAATGAGTGCGATTTCAAAACACTCTTCTTTGTCTATGGCCAGATGGCGATGGTCTATCGATCGCAGTGCATGACAAATGAGGAACTGGCAGCATGGAATAAGTACAGCCATTTTGCTCTGAAAAGTGGTAATATGTATTACAACATCCGTGGTATAGAGATGACGATAGGGTCATATTATGATTTGGGTGACACAGTCTCTTGCTTGCGTGTCACAGAACAATGCCGTAAAGAATATGCGAAGCATGGTATGCATCAGGAGGCGGCAAGTGTGTTTCCTACAGCCATATACATTCATCTTCTGAATTCCAATTACGATAAGGCAAGAGAGTTGATGGGGATATTTGAAGGTGAGTCTGGTCTTTTCGACCTTTATGGTAACATAAGTAAGGGAAGAGAATCTTATTACTATAGTAAAGGTCTTTACTATTTGGGTATTCATAAAAACGACTCAGCAGAGTTCTATTTCAGAAAATTGCAAACAGTTAATCTCAATCATGGATTTTTGGCGAATAAAGGTTTGTTGTCATTATATCGACATTTGAACAAGTTAGACTCTGTCTCAAAATATAGTGAATTATATGTGAAAAGTGCCGATGACCTTTTCAGCGAAAATCAAGCCGAGGCTGTTGCTCAAACAGCAGCATACTACAAATACAATCGTTTGCAAAAGGAATCAGAAAAATTTGCTGTCAAGGCTGAGAAGTCGAAATGGATTTCAAGGTTTTTGTTCATATTATTATTGCTCATCGTATCCGTCTCAGCCTATCTTTTTAATCTATACAAGAGGAGACAAAAGGAAAAAATGGAAAAACTCGGTATCGATTATACGAACCTTATGTCGAAATACCGACAAGTATGTCATGAGACAGAACAACTCAAATCAGACAAAGATGGAGTGCTAAGAGAAAAAGAGAATGAGAATGTCCAACTTAAATTTCAATTAGATGGGATGAAAACCCTTTTTGAGGGGCTTTCGCCTGATATGAAAAAACTGGCATTATCCAAGAGTGATATAGTGAAAAAGTTCAAGGACATGGCAATTCCACACATCCCCCCAGTCTCTCCTTGTCAAAAAGATTGGAAACTGTTGATGGAAACGATGGAATATACAAATCCTGCACTCTATGGAAAAATAATACTTTCCAACAATCTCAGTCCGCAAGAAATTTATACATCTTTGCTTACTATGCTTAATTTCTCGAGTGGCGAACTTACTGTTCTTCTTGACACCTCCAAGCAAAGAGTCTCCAATATAAAGGCTTCGGCTAATTACAAACTATTTGGAAATAAGGATGCCAAAACTTTATTAAGAAATCTTGAAAGTATTTAAGTTGTTGATATTTAATTGTTTGTAGAAAATGTGTACTATTAGTGTACTCTTTTCTCTCTGAATTGTTTGTTCGGATTCCTTTTATTCATAATTTTGTTGCAACACTAAACGCAATATTTATTATGAAAAATTTTTTGTTTATTATTGTATTCACATTTGCTTTTCTTAATGTGATTAAAGCAAATGTCACGCAAGTCGATGATCCAATCATTATGACTGAAAAGTTTGATAATCCTATTGGTGGGCATGGCGATCCAGGAAAGTCATCGTCATTCCTTTACATTTACCAATCAGGTAATGTTTTCTATTTTGGTGAAGCATTCGTTGGTTGT
>CAMJLI010000127.1 GCA_946406585.1 uncultured Prevotellaceae bacterium
GAGTCTCTGTACTCGAAATGAGGTCTCATCATAAATCTGTGATGATTGTTCTGTGCGATTGCAACATTGGCGGAAAGCACACACACGATAACTAAGGCAAGTAACTTTTTCATAATGCTATTTTTTTTGTTTATTGTTGTTCTTTGTTTTTTTCACTTGCAAAGATAGCATTAGAAAGAGCTGCCTCAAAAAGGTTTTCGATGAGTTCCTGGTTTTTTTCGACGAAATGGTGTGATGTGATGATTTAAGCAATAATTTACTTGTGTTTTTCGGTGCCCAGCCATATCCTGAGCCTTCTGCGGATGGCGGTGGATATCACCTTGAAGTTGCCGTAATATAGGTTTAGTGCCAGTTCCTCCAGCGACCGTCCCACCTTTATCCATGGATGCCCCCAGGCGTATGTCTTGTAGAACCGTTCCTTGTATGCCATGTTTTCAATCATGTATTTCGGGTGGCGCAGCGGGAAGTCCATCTCGTGCCTTCCCATGGTGAAGATTTTGCGATAGCCACGTGGCGTGGTCTTCATGCTTCCCGAGAAGTGGGTGCTGTCGTCCGACAGTCCAAGGTTTGTCACCATGTTTTTGGAAGGCAAGATAGCCAGTCCCGACTGCAGCAGGTTGTTCGCCCAAAAAATGCTTTCGTAGTATTCCTTTCCGCTGTCGCGATGGTTGCGGCACATCTGCATGAAGTTGCTGCGGTAGGCTCTTGTCTTCACTACGTCTTCCAACAGCCGGCAACTGTATTCGTCGTTGAGGAAGGCATAGTCACCCTCCCATTTGTCTATCACTCGTCGCCATGTAGCCCATCCCCAGATGGAGAAGGTGGATGTGAAGAAGTAGCTGTCGGGCACTCCTGGCGACACCTCGTCGATGTTGAAGCCACTTATCATCACCACGCGCTCGTCGTGTTCGTAGCGGTCGAGGAGTTCCTTGCAGAAGGGGAAGAACGACTGCGAAGGCACGTCGTCGTCTTCCAAAACGATGCATTTGTCGGTAATGGAGAAAGCCCATTTCTGCGAGAGGTATTCCGAAGGGTCGCAGCCTTGGTTGCGCTCCAGGTAGTTGCGGTGCACCTCGCATTCCCAGTCAATGTCTTCCACCACTTGCCTGCAGGCCATGATGCCCTCCATGTCGCGCTCTCCGCGTGGGCCGTCTTGGTATAGGAAGAGGCGTGCCGGTCTTGCCTTTTTCACCTCGGCGAACACCTGGCTCAGGTGTTTGGGGCGGTTGAAGAACAGAATGAGCACCGATATGTCTGTTTTTGCAGGATGTTTTTTGTCCATGGTGATAGGCGTTTTCTTTATTGCTTATAGTATTTTTCGTTTCACGAGGAATATGAAACCCTCTTTCAGAATGGTGCTGCCCAACATCCACAGTATGGCGACGTATGGTATTGCCACTACAACTATTTTTGTAATAATGCGCAGGTAGATGTTGGATATGCCTGTTGTCATCCAGTGTGCGGCGATGCACAGGATGGCGGCAATCAGCAGGTAGGGCGAGATGTCTTTCAGGAATTCCATCAGAGTCATGCCCGTCTCTCGGTGAGCCAGGGCGAGCCACACCCCGGTCCATAGTATGCTCACTGCGGCGTATGCAGCCACCATGGCATGTATGCCGTATGGCGACATCAGCAATGCCACAGCCAGTCCTGCCAGGCATTGTGCTATGGTAGACCACATGTATATGCCCGAATGGCCCCTGCTTATTATCAGGTTGGAGAAGAGGGCCGATATGGGCAGGAAGGCACCCGCCACGCAGAGGGTCTGCATCAATGTGGCGCTCTCCAGCCATTTTTCGGTGATGAGGATGACGATGAACTCCTTGGCCACCAGTGCCAGTCCCAGCATCAGGGGGAAGGATGCCAATGCCGTGAATCGCAGCAGTTTGCGCATGATGGCCTTTTGCCGCTCGCGGTCATCATCCACCTTGGTGAAGAGAGGTTGTGCCACCCCGTTCACCATGTTGGTGATGAGCGACGCCCCCATTGTGTTCCATTTGTTGGCTTGCGTGTAGTTGCCCACGTCGCTGGCGGTGTAGAGTCTTCCCAAAATCACGGCGAACACGTTGTTGTTGATTACGTTGAACACGTTGGTTAGCATCAGGTAGCTGCTGAAACCTATCATCTCCTTGACTGGCGTGAGGTTGATTTTCGCGTTGGGTCTCCATTTCGAGAAATGATAGCTCAGCAACATTACGAGAGAGATGTAAACGATGCTTTGGGTGGCAATGCCCCAGTATGCGAAGCCCATGTACGCCATGGTGATGGCCACCACCCCCGATATGGCCAAGGCGGTGATGGTCATGATGGAAGTCTCGCGCACCATCATCTTTCTGAAGAGCATGGCGCGGGGAGCAGTGCTGAGGCTTGATATGACGAACCCGAGAGCGACATATCGTGTGAGCCATGTCAGTTCGGGCTGGTTGAAAAACTTGGCAATTAGTGGCGAGCAGGCGAAGAGGATGGCATAGCAAGTCAGTCCGATGCCGAGGCTTGTCCAGAACACAGCATTGTAGTCTTCCTGTGTGGCATGTTTCCGCTTGTTTATGGCAGAGATGAAGCCACCTTCCTGCAGACAAGTGCCAAGAGCGGTGAAGATGGTTATCATGCCCACCATGCCATAGTCGGTCTGTGACAATTGGCGTGCCAGGAAAATGCCGATAACCAAGTTGAGCAACTGCTGCAAGCCGTTGCTCACACTGCCCCACAGCAGTCCGCGTGCTGTTTTTTCCTTCAGCGAAGATGCAGGGCCGTTTGTGTTATGGTCGTCTTTTGTCAGTCTTTGAAAAGTTGATTTGGACTTATCCGAAAGCAAAGATAATGCATTTTTAGTCATAAGTGGCACCTCGTATGCAAAAATTCGTCGAAAAGTATCAAAATATGTCAAAATAGTATTATCTTGTTATTTTTTTTTATCCTACCTTTGCAAAGTGAAATGTAAGGTCCCTTATGTTTTTTGTCGAGAAAACCTAAGACTGAAATGTAGAATGACAAAATTGTTACAAAGAGAAAGATGAATTCTTCCCTTGAGAAATGCGCATATACTTTAACTTAACCTACAAATATACTTAAGTATGAATTTGAATTTCAGAAAAACAGTGCTGCTTATGGGTGCTTGCATTGGAATGGGATTGCTATCTCCTGCCCATGCTGCCTCATCGACGGTGACAGCCCCTGCTGTCCAGCAGACGAAGAAAGTCAGTGGTGTCATCTCAGATGCCGAGGGTCCCGTAATCGGAGCCACCGTCATGGAGAAGGGCACCAACAATGGTACGGTTACCGATTTTGACGGTAACTTCACTCTCGACGTTCAGCCAGGAGCCATACTGGTTGTCTCTTACATCGGTTACAAGACCCAGGAAATCCCCACCGGCAACCAGTCCACGTTCAGCATCCTTCTTGCAGAGGACAGCGACGTGCTCGAGGAGGTTGTTGTTGTGGGTTATGGTGTGCAGAAGAAAAAGTTGGTGACCGGTGCCACCCTTGAGGTGAAAGGAGAGAACATCGCCAAGCTGAACACCACCCAAGCCCTTGGTGCATTGCAGAGCCAGGCCCCTGGTGTCAACATCCAGGCCGCTTCCGGTCAGCCAGGCGACGGATTCAAGATCAACATCCGTGGTGCGGGTACCAACAGCAGCACAGCGCCTGTCTACGTCATCGACGGTGTGGCTGGTGGCGACATCAACTCGCTCAACCCTGCCGACATCGAGCGTATCGACGTCTTGAAGGATGCCGCATCCGCAGCCATCTATGGTTCGTCTGCTGCCAATGGTGTGATTCTCATCACCACCAAGCAGGGCAAGGCTGGTGCAGTGGAAATCAGCTATGACGGCAATGTGGGATGGCAGAATGTCTACAAGATGCCTGAACTGCTTGATGCAAGACAGTACATGAACATCATGAACACTGTGAGCACCAACTCTGGCGGTGGCATCTACGACTGGTCGAAATACATTGACGCAGACCTGCTGAAGGCTTATCAAGACGGCACCAACAAGGGAACCAACTGGATAGAAGAGTTCAGAAACAAGAACGCCATTGTCTCCAACCACTCTCTCAACGTCACTGGCGGCAACGACATCTCCAAGTTCTCTACAGGTGTGGGCTACCAATATCAGGATGGTGTCTTCGGCGGTCCCGTGAAGTCGGACTTTCGCCGTTTCACTTTCCGTATCAATTCAGAGCATGTCCTCTACAGAGTGGGCGACCGCGACGTACTCAAAATAGGTGAAAACCTCTATTACCAGCACAGCCAGAGCCAAGGTGTGCAGATAGGCAACCAATACGCCAACGACCTCTCCAACATGCTTCGTGCCAATCCTTGCGTACCTATTTATAATAATAGCGGCAACTATTTCATGTGGGACGACATCGTCTCTTCAGGCACAAGCGAGCACGGTTGGTTTGATTACAACAACTTCACCAGCAACCCAATAGCTGCCGTGGTCTACACACAAGGTGGAAACAACAAGAGCAAGAACTTCAATCTCAGTGCCGTGGCATACGTGGAGCTGCAACCTATCAAGAACCTCACCTATCGTGGCCAAATCTCCTACAAGCAATGGTCATCGAGCTGGTGGAGCTATCTCCCCATATTCCGCATCCACGACAACTCGGGCGGTTTCAGGAATAATGATGCCACCAACGACAATCTGAGCCTTGGATGGAACTGGAACTTGGTAAACACCCTCAACTACAAGTTCGACTTGTCAAAGCATCATTTCGACATCATGGGTGGTACTGAGTATTCCAAGTCAAGGCCTCATTATGGCGAATCGGTGAACGCTACTGCCTCCGGCAACATGTTCGGCGATGCAATCCACGCATACATGCACAACATGTCGGGCCGCAGCTCTGCAGTGGTTGACGGATATCCCAGTGGCTACAGCACCGGAATGTCATACTTTGGACGTCTGAACTACGACTTCAACGAGACATACCTCTTCACTGCCATCATCCGTGCCGATGGTTCATCCAACTTCGCACCAGGCAACCAGTGGGGCTACTTCCCCTCAGTTTCCGCTGGATGGGTCATCTCCAACGAGAAATTCTTGGAGAACACCAAAAACTGGCTCTCATTCTTGAAACTGCGCGCCGGTTGGGGACAGAATGGTAATGCCAACATCCCGACAACACAGTGGAAGGCAACATTCGAATTTGGTGACTACGGCCAGTATTCTTTCGGCAGCGACAAGGACGGATACACACAAGGTGGATACCCCGCACGTCTGGCAAATCCTGACCTTACATGGGAAACATCCGAGCAAATCAACGTGGGTCTCGACGCACGCTTCTTGGGCGGCCGACTCTCCACCACTCTCGAATGGTACAAGAAAAAGACCAAGGATCTCCTTCTCTGGGTGCCTGTCTGGAGTATTGTAGGACAAGATGGATATTGGGCAAATGCCGGTACCGTGGAAAACACTGGTGTTGAGGCAGCCATCGGATGGAACGACAACATCGGCGACTTCCGCTACGGCATCAACTTGAACTTCGCACACAACAAGAACAAGGTGACAGAGGTGAACAACTCCAACCACTTCGTGGAAGGCGGTTCAGACCTCATCGCACAGAATACCGGTTTCATGGCACGCATGCAAGAGGGATACCCCATCGGTTATTTCTATGGCTACAAGACAGAAGGTGTCATACAGAACGAAGGCGACCTGCAGAGATACCTGGACAAGAACTGTGGCGGCAAGGCTGAAAACTCATTGCAAAATACAGCCATCCAGCCAGGTGACCTCAAATTTGTGGACACCAATGGCGATGGTATGGTCAACGACCAAGACAAGACTGAAATCGGAAGCCCACATCCCGACTTCACCGCCGGTCTTTCGCTCAACGCAGCATACAAGGGCTTCGACCTTTCAGTCACCACATACGGCTCATTCGGCAATGAAGTGGTGCGCTCATGGCGTAAGAACACCGACTCACAGTATGAGAACTACACCACCGAGGCATTTGAATACTGGCACGGCGAAGGCACCTCAAACAAGTACCCAATGCTCAAGGCCGGCAACATCGGTGCCAACTGGCAGCAGGTGTCCGACATATATGTTGAGGATGCTTCATACTTCCGCATCCAGAACGTGACA
>CAMJLI010000128.1 GCA_946406585.1 uncultured Prevotellaceae bacterium
TTCAAGGCACCCAACTGCCAGGTTACCGAACTTTGGTATGACCATTTCTCGAAATACCGCCTGGCCTTCAGCGGAGACACCGGCAATCTGAGCGTCAGCACTACGATGTCGGAGAATGGGGCAAATGTAATAGTGAAGGTGGTGAACCCCACAGAAGATCCTGACAAGAATGTAAATACCAACTTATTATCAACTATTTACGGTAGTCCTTCGGGGTGATGCCCTTCTTTCTTGAGAAGAACTTGCTGAACGAAGGGGTGTCGGCGAAATGGAGGCGGTCGGCTATCTCTGTGATGCTGAGTAATGTGGTGCGCAACAGGTAGGAGGCTTCCATCAGCAGGTGCTGGTTGATGTAGTCGATGACTGTTCGGCCGGTGACCTGGCGGACAACACGGGAAAGATATACCGACGAGATGTTGAGGGCCGAGGCATAGAAGGCGATGTCATGATGCTCTGCAAAATGCTGCGGCAGCAGTCGGATGAAGTTGAAGAAGATTTCCTCCACCCGCTGAGGCACCTTCCGCTGGCTGATGGCATTTGCCTGAGCATTCTGCACGTCGAGCAGGAACACGGCATACAGCATCTGCAGAATCTTCGTCTTGTAAATATGGTCGGAGTGCAGGTAGCCTATTATCTCGCGCATCTTTTCCTCCATCCGTCTCGCATCATCGTGGGGCAAGGATATCTTGGGTTCATGCAGTTGCACAATAGGCGCATAGGCAATATTGACAAGGTCGTGGACGGTGGGCGACTCGATAGTGATGTGCTCATCGGCAAGGAGGCAAATGCCACGGTAGTTCTCCGAAGCTGCCAGGATGGTAACTTCCAGTCCAGGCGAATAGATATAGAGGTCGTCGGGCTGCAGGGTCAATTCATGTCCGTTATAGACAATCGTCAGCCATCCCTCTATGACAAGCGTGAAAGTGTACGCCGCCATGAACCCCTGCGTCTTGTTGGCAAGGAAGGTGATGGCAGCATCTGTCTCTTGGCAGTACATCCTGCCATCCCATCGCTCATGGGGCAATTGTCCGAGCATCTTTATCCAGGCTTCTTTTAAGCTATACATGGCGCAACATTTGTCTTGTTGCCGCAAATTTACAAATAAATAGCCAACATTGTATCGTTTCAGACAATTTTTGTGTCGTTTCAGATTTGGATGATATCGGAAAAGGCAGTTATTTTGCAAATCAAGCCAAAAAGCGTATCACAGACATGAACAAACTCAAGATATTCGTAATCCTTCTATGCAGTGCCGTTTCCATACATGCTTTTTGTGGGAACAGATTTCCAAATATCTCGGACACGGCAAAAGACGGCTATTTCCCTTTAGCTTCTGCCAAGAAGGCCACTGCAATATATACTGACGGCAAAGACTATGAGGTGGTGGGCATCGCCGCCGAAATGCTGGCAGATGATGTGGAAAGGGTGACGGGTCGCCGCCCCAAACATGAACGCATAAGCAATCAGAAGTTTCTGCCAAAGGATGTGGCCATAGTGGCAGGGACAATAGGCCATAGCACTGTGGTGGACTGGATTGTGGACAAACAAACGATTGACGTGACTGCCATTCGTGGTAAATGGGAGTCGTTTCTCATCATCACCACAACACACCCGAAGCATCATACTCCCCTACTACTTATCATCGGCAGTGACAGGCGAGGAACAGCATTCGGACTAACATCACTATCGGAAGCTGTCGGTGTGTCACCTTGGTATTGGTGGGCCGATGTGACTCCGAGGCAGAGGCCGGCTCTCTATCTGGAGCCGTGCGCATTCTGCCAGGGTGAGCCATCAGTACAGTATCGGGGCTTATTCATCAATGACGAACGTTTTGGTGGTTGGGCTCGATGGGCAGAACAAACTTTTGAAAAGGAAACAGGAAAGGTGGGTCCCAAGACCTACAAAAAGGTCTTCGAGCTGCTGCTGCGACTGAAGGCCAACTACCTGTGGCCTGCCATGCATCCAGGCACACAAGCCTTCAATGATGACCCGGAAAACGCCCGTCTGGCAGATGACCATGCCATCGTGATGGGCTCGTCGCACTGTGAACAGATGTTGCGCAACAACGAAGGCGAATGGAAGGCTGTTGGCACATACGGTGACTTCAACTACATCACCAACCGCCTGACAATGCAGAACTACTGGGAGGAACGAGTGCGGACAAACGGCAAATATGAAAACACATACACCCTTGGTCTGAGAGGCATCCATGACTACCCCATGGAGGGTGCCAACAGCACTGCAGAGCGCGTGGCTCTGATGCAGCAAGCCATTGACGACCAGCGCGAAATGTTGAAAAGAAACATCCCAAAGCCCATAGAGGAGATACCACAGGTGCTATGTACTTATGAGGAAGTGCTCGATGCCTACCACAACGGGCTTCAGGTGCCCGACGACGTGACCCTGCTTTGGAGCGACGACAAACACGGCTATTGCCGAAACCTCTGCAATCCTTCAGAACAGCAACGCAAAGGCGGTGCCGGCATCTACTACCACCTGTCCTACCATGGAGACCCTGCCAGTTGGATCTGGCTTAGCCCATTGTCACCTGCCTTCCTCTCAACGGAATTGACCAAAGCCTACACATTCGGGGCACGCAAGATATGGGTTTTCAATGTAGGTGACATAAAGCCGGCAGAGAAGGAAATCTCTTTTGTGATGGACTTGGCATGGGATATAAACCGCTGGAAGCCTGAAGAGGCCCATAATTATATGCGATATTGGGCAGAAAAGACCTTCGGACACGAAGTGGCACAAGAGATAGCTGACGTAATGGCAGGTTATTACCAGTTGCAGGCAGGGGGGAAAGATGCCCATGTATGGTTCGTCAACTATTCCGAGCAACAGATAGAACAGCGCATTGCGCATTGGCGGGCACTGGCTGCACATGCGTCAGACTTGTCAGAACGCATCCCCGCACAGCTGAAAGACGCCTACTTCGAACTCGTCAGCTATCCCGTTTGTGGAGCTGCCATGATAAATGAGTATCAGCTGCTCGCCCGCAGAAGCATGGTACGAGCCACACAATGCGACAGCATTGGTGCCATGGCGGATGCCAACAGGGTGAAACTAATGTTCACAAAACTAAACGATTGGACCAGACATTACAACAATGAGACTCCCGATGGCAAAGCTAAATGGGAACATTTCTTCAACTGGCAACCTTACCACTGGTTCCGCTCGGAGAAGATTGAACAGCCCATAGCCACGCCAGAATTGATTGCGAAGGCCATACATGGACCCAAGCCTTGTTTCCTTTCTGTAAGCGATGCTCTCTCATGCGAAGGGGCACTGATAGAATGCGACAAAGACGGGGAAATCCCCATTTGGATGGAAGCACTAACACCCGTTCGCAATTTCTCCAAGGCACCGGAGGACAATGTTTTCTGCCATGCCTATCTTCATCACATGGATGTCACCACTCAGCAGTTTGATGCCTCTGCCACTCCCATCAACAACATCTGGCATTCACCACAAATAGGTCCGATGTGGAGCCGCGTGGGTGTGCTCAGTCTGAAAAAAGGCGAAAACCGCCTTTACATATCCGACCTGAAACCTAACGCACGCATCGACCATATCTATATCGGCACCTATCCTCCTTTTGTCAGAGAGCCGCGCCTTCGAATCCATGCTTATGACTATCAAAACAAGCATGAGTGCATCAAGCGCATTCCACAATTGGGATTCACAGACGGGATGATGGTTCAGCCGTTCGACACCCCCTCATATCAGGATGTTTCAAAAGCTCCTTACATCGAGTATGAGGTGGAATTGCAGCCTTCCGACTCCATTATCGAGATACGCACCCTGCCCACATTGCACGTTCATGATGGGCGCGACGCCCGCTACGCCCTACAGTTAGGCGACAGTACTCCTACCGTGTTTTCCATACATGCCAATGACTTCACGGCAGAATGGCGGTGGAACGTGCTGCGCGGCTATGCCTCACGCAACATACCCATTGCTTCTTCAGGGCGGCAAAGGCTAAGAGTCTATTTGCTCGACCCTGGCATCGTGATACAAGAATTGCTGATACACACCAAAATAGGAAAATAAGAATGAGTTCATTGAACGATATTTTATCACCAAATTAAAAACCAAAACAATTTATGGATGTAAAGAAATCAATTGAAGCATTGCAGTTCTTCGCAACGGGACTGACAGAAGGTGCTTTGGTACACAAGTTGCAAGGTCAGATTTTCAAAGCCCAAGGCTTTGGGAAATTAGGACAGAAATACATCGACCATTTCAATGAGGAGATGGCATGGGTGGACAAGTTCGTGGAGCGCATCCTCGACCTCGGTGGCGAAATCAAGTTCGATGGTGCCAAGAGTCGCGCTCTCATCTGCGACCCGGTTGAGTACATCAAGGCCGACCTCGACATTCAAAAGGCTGGTGTGGACCTGCTCTACAAATGCTGCGAAACATTGATCAACGACCCATCGACCTATGAGATAATGATAGGCTATCTCAAGGACGAGGAGGAAGACCTCTACTGGAGTCAAGGTGCACTTGAAATCATTGAGAAGATTGGCCAGCAGAACTGGCTGTTTACACAAATTTGATATTACAAGAACATGAAAGAACAAGTATTACAGGCCATGCGCGAGGCAGGAAAGCCCGTCTCGGCAGGCGACGTGACAAAGGCACTGGGTGCCGACCGCAAGGAAGTGGACAAGGCTTTTGCAGCACTGAAGAAGGAGGGGGCCATCGTGTCTCCCGTGCGCTGCAAGTGGGAGCCCGCCAAGTAATTAACCATGAGGAGGGCCACGCCCTCCTTCTTTAACCTCAAACAAATACGATTATGGAAATAAAAGCAATCCGCATGTTCGACGGTGGCTTCATGAACCAGCCGTTTGCCTTTGGTGGTGAAGAGGGAAAGGACAAGTTTGACGAACAAATCATCTACCGCAGCAGTCTCCAAAACTTCCTCATCGACACGGGCAGCGAGGTCATCCTCGTAGATACAGGCTTCAATACTGGCATGGCAGCCCCAGCCAAGAAACTTGGCGCCCCTCTCTACATGGGCGAGAAGATATCCGATTATATGGAGGCATTTGCTGCAATGGGCTACAAACCGGAGCAGGTGACGAAAATACTGATCACCCACAAGCATCCTGACCACACGGCAGCCTTGCAATACTTCCCCAATGCCAAGGTTTATATCTCTCCCGAGGATGCCGACGCTATGAAACTGGAAGGCGACAACATCGTTCGCGCACAATATGGTGCGCCTTACAAGAACTTCCCCAACGCCCAGCAGGTGGCCGACGGCATTTGGTTTATTGAGGCTAAAGGGCACACCAATGGCAACAGCATCATCATTGCCGAGAACGAGGGACTATACTACATGTTCCACGGAGATGTGACCTATTGCGACGCAGCATTGAAAGCCAACAAGTTGAGCATTGTCTTCGAAGACAAGGATGCCGCCCGCCAGACCCTCGACCGAGTGCGCGAGTTCATCAAAGACAATCCCACCATCTATCTCTCCACCCACTGCCCCGAGGGCTACGAGAACCTGGAGATGAAACGGGTGATGAAGCTTTAACGACAAAGCCCGAATGAAGGAAAAGAACAAACGAGAATAATAGAAACCCAAAAAGACTGTTACTATGAAAATATTGATTTTGCAGGCTTCGCCACGCGCTAACGGCAACACAGCATGGATGGCGGAAGAGTACAAGAAGGCTGCCGAGGCAGCAGGTCATGAGGTGACATTGGTGAATGTGTCGAGAAAGAAGATTGCTGGCTGTCTGGCTTGCGAATACTGTCACAACAAGGGCAATGGAGCATGCATCCAGAAAGACGACATGCAGGAGCTCTATCCCCTCATGGCCGAGGCAGAAGCATTGGTATTGGCCGCACCTATCTATTACTTCACACTTTGCGCCCAAATCCAGGCACCAATACAGCGAATGTATTGTGTGAACAGCCCTGCCAAGGTGAAGAAAATGGCACTCCTGATGTCATCATACTCTCCTGGTGTTTATGACGGAGCAACAGCTGAGTTCCGAGACATCTGCAACTACTGGGGCGCAGAGAACATGG
>CAMJLI010000129.1 GCA_946406585.1 uncultured Prevotellaceae bacterium
GCTTCGAAACAATAGACATTCACATTCATCTCTATTTTGGGAACTTGAAAAGCATTACTTATCTCGCATAGAAGTCCGCTCACAGGATAGTAGATGAACCGTTTTATTACCTTCTCACCCGCGGCTTCCAAGGCAGCGGTGTAGGCATCCAGCTGGCCTGCATACCAACCTGCATAATGCTCTGATTGTTCATCGAGAATGTACTTATAGCCCAAAGGACATGTCTTGAAATCTATGAGCACATCACCTTCGGCAGTTTGCCAAACCAGGTCGATACTTCCGTTAAAGACATTGCCATCCTTCAACAATGTGAAGGGACGCTCATGATAGACGCTTGATGCTGCACCAAATTTTTCAGTCAGCCATGAATACAATTGTTCCCATGCTTTCCTTATAGCCTTATGGTCAATGAGATAGGTTTTCAGTCCATAACTCTCAATCAAGTCCGTATAATAAGACTCTGAATTGATGTGCTCCTCTATTCCACAGAAAATCTGGTGTATGCAGTCGCCAACGTCTGCCATCGTCTTGCCTATCAATGTTCCTTGTGGCATGCGCTCGCAGATGTCGTGGTGTGCCAATACATTTCCTTTCTCGTGAAGCATGCTCGGAGAAAGGTATTTGGGTCCAGCATCACACAGTTCCCTCTGATAAGGAATGCGTTTTGTCTTCATCTTTTCCTCATCAGGCAGATACCGGTATGAACTGATACTTTCAAAATTTTCCTCCGTCAATGTATCGTCTTCAAAATGGCAGCCAATGCCAAGAATGTCTGTTTGGTCGTCTGGCTTCACGCAGTCAAGTCCAACATCCTCCAACCATTGCAAAGCATGCACTTTCTTGGTGGGTTCCAATGCCATAATCAGCACATCCCTCGGTCTTGTCATGCCGACATACAGCAATCGGTTGTCTTCAGACAAGGTGTCCTGTCTTACTTTTCTGTAAAGTTCTGAATCTTCTATCTGCTGTTGGATGTCGGCTGGTACATTGGCCTTTCCCGCACCATAGATGAAAGGAGCCACACGTATGTACACTTCAGGATAAGGAGCCTCCGCCGATGGCTGTTCAGCATAATTGAAATGAACACCATATATGTTCTGTCTTACACATTTCTTAGGATCTATCTTCTTGTCACAGAGTTGGGTGAGAATGACATATTTCCACTGAAGACCTTTGCTGGAATGATAGGTATGCAGTTGCACCCCGTTGGCATCCCCTGTCCCGACAGGATTCACGACATTCAGGTAATCCACAAATCCGTTGACAGTGGCAGGGAGGTTCATCTGCAAGCAATGCTGCTCGTATGCATATCCTGCCTTTATGATGGTGTTCAAGCAAGAGGTGGACTCTGTCACATTGCCAATCTTCTTGACCACATTATATAGGTCAAGCTCTATTATCATGGTTTCCACCAGCGAACCCACTGACTGCTGTTCCAACTTGGGGCGCAGTTCCAAAAGACGCTTCACCAAAGGCACTTCATTCAAGAAATCCGACTTATTTTGTTGATTTTCTGCATCAAACATAAGTTTGTCCTGAATGATTTTCCTTGTATCGTAGCCCTCTTCTGTCAAGATGGCAATCTCTGCCTTAGCCAAGAAGTCACTCTCACTTGAAACCAAGGCGAGCATGGCAAGGATGAGAGGCGCAGCCTTCATGTCCAACACATGATAATCTTCCCTGTTGGCCGGTATCCCATAGTTTTCAGTTAGGACTCCTGCCAACTTGTTCAATGGTTCGTTTGTTCTGCCCAACACGGCTATGTCATTGGGTTTCACGCCTTGCTGCACAAGATAGGCAATATGGGATGCCAAGCCTGGACTTTCCGGGTTTCTCAAATCCCAAAAACGAACAGACTTGATGTGCTCATCGTTGGTGCGGTGCTTATTCAGTATTATGGCATTCTCTTTAAGGATACCAGCAAAAGTGCGTTTGAAAGTTTCGTTGCAAACATCCACGATATCAGGCAGCGAGCGGTATGATGTATTTAGGGTATCCGTATCGCAGCCATTTTCTCCCATTGAGATGCGATCGACCACGGATTTGGTCAATGTGATGTCGCTTCCTCGGAAACCATATATGGCTTGCTTGTAGTCTCCTACCCAATAACTATGTTCCATCAGTTCAGAAAGGCGGTCGAAAATCTTCACCTGTATGGGCGAGCAGTCCTGGTACTCGTCAACGAACAAATATCGGTAGCCCATGGAAATCTCCTTTGCCAGTTCCTTGTTTGTCAGCAGGTCACGCAGATACTTCTCCATGTCATCATAGTCAAGCAGATTTCTCTCTTTCTTGAATGTACGGAAACGCTCCTTCCACCGCTCTGCCAACGTGAACAACAGCCGTATATATTTCTCCTGTTCGTCATAGACCATCTGAGAGAGCCAAAGATATGTCAGTTCCTCACGCATCTTGCCTGCGAGAGGGCCACATTTCTTCAGTTTGTTCAACAAATCTGCCAGTCGCTTATACCAATCAATGTTTGGATGACGGATACCACGTCTCAATTGGAGCAATTTTTTAAGCCTTTTCTGATTCTCTGCCGAATCTGACTGGCTTTCAAGAAAAGCCTGATGTTCATCCAACACAGCCTTCAGTTCACCCGGGGTATAATTTAATGTCACATTGGGATTGACAAACTGACGGATGAAGTCAAGTGACTCCTTGACGCTTCTTCCATAATCTTCTATCTCATAATTGGTTGTATAAGAAATAACTTTCTCTATGTCATTTTTCCAATAGTCGTAGTTCAGTCCGGATTTTCCAGACATAAAACCAAACTGGATTCCCACACTCTCGCAGAAAGCGTGAAGTTGTTTCAACTCATCGTGGGTGGGCAGGTCTGACAGAGACTGTGAAATATAAAAGGTGGTGTCTTCTTCAGCCATCACACCCATGTCGGGTGATAAGCCGAGGAAAAACCAATACTTTTTAATAAGTGAGTTTGCCACACTGTGAATGGTGCCTATCATCGCTTGGTCAAGTTGGGTGGCTGCATCGAAAAGGCCGTTTTCATAGAGTACCTTCTTAGCCTCCTCTTTCATTTCGTTGGCTGCCTTCACGGTGAAGGTTGTCATTATCACCTGGTCTGGTCTTACTTTTCTTTCTTTTATAAGTTCTGCCAACTTATGGGTTAGCTTATAGGTCTTCCCGCTACCTGCACTGGCATTGATATATGTCACGTTCTTCATTGTCTTTCCTCCTATCACTTAAACAGTCCGTAATTGCTGAAGATATTCTCTTTCTGATACCCCGTGTCGTCAATATTCAGGGGGAACAAATTGTTCTCTTCAGTGTCGTTGTAGTATTCAAGCATCGTCGCGGGGAATTCCTTTCCCACTTCCACCTTTCCTTCATCCAGTTGCCTCTTGCGGTAAAAGAACGACCGGCGCAGTTGCTCCACGATATTGTCGTAGTTATCTGGTGTGAGTTGTGTGCAATGCAGTCCTACAAAATGTTCCTTGCTATAGAGGTGAGCCTCTGGCATAAGGAAGTAAGCAGTGCGTTCAACCGTATCACGCTTTTCAGTACCAAGCATGTCGCGATAGAGTTCAAGCTGTATGGAGCGGTTGGCGGTCAGCAGGTCTCGATAATAAGACTTGGAGGATGTCCACTTGAAATCGAACACCACAGGATGGTGGTTTTCATCTTCGAGCGTCATGTCGATAAAGCCTATCATATCCCATCCTTTGTCGTTTTTCATCAGCCCCATGTCCTTTGTGACCAGATGCTCACACCCTGTGACGGTAAGATGGTTGTCGCGAATGATTTCCAAGAGGACGTCAAGGCATCTGCGCAGTTGTTCTTTCAAGAGTTCCGCATCCAATCTGTTCTCTGGCAGATAGAGGATGGCACCACAAGACTCTATTTGCTTTCTCACCTGCTCGTCAAACTCCTCGTTGATGCGTTTTTCTATCTCATCAGCCTTGCTGCAAGTTTTTCCGTCACGCGGAGCAAAAAGATGTTCTATGACAGCATGGGCAACAGTTCCCTTTGTGGTCTTCACATCCTTGATACTGCTTGGACCTGTACTGACAATCTTGAGCATACGTTCCATCATGAAGTCGAGCGGATAATCCACCAACGTACTGATGGATGTCGGACTGAGGTGGTCTGGCCATCTGAGCAAATTGGCATGGTCGAAAGCTATCTGCGGCTTTAAGTTGTTGTTGCTTACAGGCCTTACATCCTCCGTTTCCTCATTGAGCAAGTTGGGAGCAACTATAAAATCTTCAAGGTTGGCTATCTGGCTTTCCAACCTGACCATCACTGGATGTTTCGGTGCAATCTCCCCACCCATATAATCTGTAACAACAAGTATCAGCTGCTCGTCTGTCATGAAGAACGGTAGCAACTGCATGGTCTGGTGGTAGTCCAGTTCCCTACGCTCATCCCATAATGAGAGCGCGTCCCTTATCCCTTCCTTCTCGCTGGGATAGAGGAAACTACAGTCAAGATGAGCCGTTTCTCCACCGACGAAGTTCATCCATACGGTTCGCCTGCTGTGTGCCGCCATCTTTGTCGGACTGTCTATCAGTTCCATGCTTCCCTTTTGGGTAACATATTGCATGAACGACTCTCCCTTGAATAGCGTACTTATCCAAGACTCCACCTGCCTGGTTTCTATCAAATCACCAACATCTGAAGAATCTATCAGCAAGACGAATGTCTCGCACATCTCTGCAAGGCTCTCCAACTGGCAGCACCAACCCTCGTTGTCTGGCAGGTCACGCAGATAATGCGAACGTTTCCTTGCCCAACTGGAAAGGCTGTTCAGATAAACCTTAAGTCGGTTTGCATCCATCTTATTGCTTTTTGAATAATCGAAAGGAGGAAGATAAGTTTTAACCAAGATTTGACGTTCTTTCTCCCTTTTCTTGTTGCGCTTTGCTATTTCCTCTTCGGAAAGTATCTCTTCTTCCTCATTGTCATGGTATGAGTATTTGCCTGAAATGTAGTCTTTCACGACTTCCTGACATTTCTCATTCCTATAACCTCCTGCATTGATGACAGTTTCGGCAAGGATGCCGCCAAAAAACGTCCCAAACGGTTGTATAGGTGAATATAGCCAACTTATCAGGCTTTGGATGTTGAGGGGTTCCTTCATCATGTCGATACCGAGCACGAAGAGCTGCAACAACTGTGGAGCTGCCTCTGCCATGCTGCTTCCCATGGTGGGTTTCCCCATCATGCGCAACCAATTGTCCATCGACTTGCTGGCATTGTTTATCCACACATCAGCTTTCAGCTCGTCGCCTTTCAGTGCAAGATACTCATTGGCCGCCTTCTCGTCATAGAACCTGTAAATCATGAAAGAGTGGTCATCCTTTTCAAGCTTGACCTTGGCATCAGAACAGGACTGGAGCAAGTGGGATATATGCAGGAGATTCTTTCCCTCCGGTGCCTCCACGGGAATCCCTTTGCCGCCATTTTCCAAGATCCTACCGCCCAGGTCGTCCGCGTAGATTATTTTTCCGTTCACTGAGATGCTATTGCCTAGGAAGCGGTTGCAGATGCTGTCGGACTTGTCCCATTTACGGACACTTATCGTGGCCCCGTACTTTTGCATTGTCTTCAGCAGCTCCACAACTGCAGGGTGAAGCAAAGACAAATCACATGGAAGTTCAACTTCCAGGTCGCTGAGGAAATTATTATTTTCCTTATTAATAAAGGATAGGACGGTCTTCAATCTATCAGGCATTCCCGGACAATCAAAAAAAGCTTCCGTTCCTGCGAGCACGTCAAGCCTGCCACATCCCGATGTATTTATGTCTGGCTGCCATTCATCAAGCATTAGGCTGTCGCGCCATTTGAGGGCTTGCTCTGCCGTGCCAAGGCTTGACAATTTGAATGACGCAGCCAAGGCATTGTCGGGATGCCGCTTCATATATTCAGACATCGCCTTGAAGTACTTCACGGTGCGGTAGTGTACAGGATGGTTTTCTACATGAATTCCCAAACGAAGTTCCAACATTCCTATCAA
>CAMJLI010000130.1 GCA_946406585.1 uncultured Prevotellaceae bacterium
GAAGCGACAAGCCCATCCATGCAAACAACCCAACATACATGCGTCTTCATATAGAACGTGTGGGTCATTATTATGATTATTCCGGATGGACTGGTTTTGGCATCCAGAACGATGGCTTCGATGGTTTTAGCATCAAGAAAGGTTCGAAGTATGATTTTTCTGTCTTCATGCGAAACGTAGAAGGCAATGCCAAAGAAGTGCGCGTGGCACTGGTAGTGCCTCAAGGATGGGGAAAAGACCCCAAACTTGTTGGTGAAGCCAAACTGAACACATCCTCAGCAAACTGGACCAAGCATGAAGCACAGATCACTGCTTCAGAAGACGCAGACAAGGCAATCCTTCAAATATTGGTATTAGGCACCGGAATTGTTGACGTGGACATGGTGTCTCTCATGCCTGAAGACACATACAAAGGACATGGCATGAGGAAAGACCTGGCAGAAGCCCTGGCTGCCCTTAATCCGAAATTCATGCGCTTCCCCGGAGGATGCGTTGTTCACGGCGGCGGCGACGGTTTTTGGGATACATACCGCTGGAAGACCACGATAGGACCCAAAGAGCAACGACGCGGCTTGAAAAACACATGGGGCTACCACCAGTCAATGGGTTTGGGTTATTTCGAGTATTTCCAGTTCTGTGAAGATTTGGGCATGGAGCCATTGCCTATACTCCCATGTGGCGTGAGCTGCCAAGGCACCAATGGCGGTTGGGGAATGAAAGACCAGGCACAAGACTGGGTCCCCATGAGCGAAATGGACGAATGGGTGAACGAAGCATTGGACTTGATAGAATGGGCTAATGGAGATGCCACCACAAAGTGGGGCCGCCTAAGAGCAGAAGCAGGCCATCCCAAACCATTCAACTTGAAATATCTTGGCTTGGGCAACGAAGAGCGCATCTCTCCCGAATTCATAGAAAGATTCAAGTACATCTACGAAAGAGTGCATTCCGCACATCCAGAAATAGTCATAGTAGGAACGGCAGGCCCCGGTTCGCATCCTGGCAACAGAGATTTCGAAGCAGGCTGGAAACTTGCAGATGAAATCGGTTTGGACATACTCGACGAGCATTATTACGAGCCACGCGACTATTTCCTGAAATCACGTCAATACGACAACTATCCACGTAACCGCAAGACAAAAGTATACCTCGGCGAATATGCTGCAAAAGACAAGAAACTGATAGACGCATTGGCAGAGGGTCTTTACTTGCTCCACGTAGAAAGGAATGGAGACATTGTGGCCATGACATCCTATGCACCTCTCTTTGCAAGGAAGAATGCCACGAACTGGAATCCCGACCTTATTTATTTCGACAACGAGCGTCCTTACCTCACATGCAGCTATTACGTTCAGCAAATGTTCGGCCAGTCTTCGGGCAACTACTATTACGGAGACTGTGTGAAGATAGAAGATGGCACCGAGCTACAAGGCCAGTCGGTAATACTCAACACAAAGACCCGTCAGCTGTTTGTCAAGATATGCAATGCCAGTGCAGATGCAAAGGACGTGTCGATAAATCTCTCTCGCTTCAAGGGCATCAAGCCAACAGCTGTCCAGACCATCATTTCCGGCCAGCCAGAAGACGAGAACAACTATGAGCAGCAGCCAATATCGCCTCAGACCAAGACAATAAAGGCAAGCAAGAAAATGAAATACAATATTGCACCATATACAATGATGATGCTGCAATTCTCACTTTAATTGACTATTTTTTAGGACATATTTCAAAAATCAGGCATTCCTGACAAATGTGACCATTAAGGTTGCAACAATGTTTCAAGCGGCCAGTCCCAAGAAAAAAACACGATGGGATTTGGCCGTTTGAACATTTTGCACTAACTTTGCATATTAAGCCTGATTATTAACAAAAGCATCGTTATTATGGAAACCATCAAAAACTTCGACCAACTGGTGTCTCACCTTTCTCAGCAAGGCCAACGCAAACGCGTGGCAGTAGTATGCGCATCCGACGAGTCCACCCAATATGCTGTGGCACGTGCACTCCGTGAAGGATTCATAGAAGCCATCTTCGTGGGATGCAAGGAAGACATAGAGACAAAGCCAGATTTCATCGAAATGGCCGACCATATCACATACGTGGAAGCCGAAAGTCGCTTGGAAGCAGCCAACAAAGCAGTTGAACTGGTACGCGAACAGAAAGCCGACATACTGATGAAAGGTTTGATAAACACAGACGACCTGCTACATGCCGTGCTCAACAAAGAGCATGGAATATTGCCAAAGGGACGTGTGCTTACACACCTCACGGCATCCTGCATTCCCGGCTATCCCAAGATGCTGTTCTTCACCGATGCAGCCGTCATCCCCTACCCCACACACGAGCAAAGAGTGGAACAGGTGAGATACATAACCAAACTATGTCACGACTTTGGCATTCCCGTCCCAAAGATATCCCTCATCCACTGCTCGGAAAAAGTAGGCGGCAAGTTCTTCCCCTTCACAGAGCGTTATGCTGAGATAATCGAAGAAGGGCGCCAGGGAACATTTGGACCTTGTGTCATAGACGGGCCACTCGACCTGAAGACATCCTGTTGCAAGGAAAGCTTGGAGAAAAAAGGCATCGCATCTCCCTTGGAAGGAGAGGCAGACGCACTTGTCTTCCCAGACATAGAGGCAGGCAACGTCTTCTACAAGACCATCACCCTATTCTCCAAAGCAGAGACAGCAGGCATGTTGGCAGGCACGATGGCCCCGGTGGTGCTGCCATCGCGCAGCGACAGCAAGACATGCAAGTTTTGCAGTCTGGCTCTGGCAGCCATCAATGCCAATTCCGCCAAATAAGACAAGGGAAAGATATCTTCAACAGCCAACAACAAAGACCAATGAGATCGCACATTGAGGTGAAAGGTGCTCGGGTGAACAACCTGAAAAACGTAGACGTTGACATCCCGCACGGCCAACTGGTAGTAATATCAGGCGTCAGCGGGAGTGGAAAGTCATCGTTGGCATTCGACACATTATATGCCGAAGGCCAACGCAGATATGTGGAGAGCCTTTCGTCGTATGCCAGACAATTCCTAGGGCGCATGAGCAAGCCAGAGTGCGACTATATCAAGGGGCTGCCTCCTGCCATTGCCATCGAGCAACGTGTTGTCAGCCGCAATCCACGTTCCACCGTAGGAACCTCAACCGAAATATACGAATATCTCCGACTGCTGTATGCACGCATCGGACAGACTTATTCCCCGATAAGCGGTTCGCTGGTGAAAAAACACACCGTAGATGACATTGTGAACAAAGTCAAGGAGTTCACGCTAGGTACAAAATTCTGCGTGATGTCGCCATTGCACATGCCAGAAAGCCGCACGCTGGAAAGGCAGTTGCAGATGGAGCAACAACAAGGCTTTGTCAGACTGTTTTACAAAGGCCAGTTCCTAAGAATCGACGAGATGCTCGAGTCTCTCCCTGAAATGGGCAAAGTGGAAGCATCCGATTTGTATTTGTTGATAGACAGGATGTCTTTGGATGGAAGCAAAGACAGCATTTCGAGACTGACCGACTCCATAGAGACAGCCCTTTACGAAGGAGACGGAGCATGCAGGATCACTTTTTTGCCGTCCAACTTGTCGTATGACTTCTCCACTCGGTTTGAGGCTGATGGCATGACATTTGAAGAGCCCAGCGACAATCTCTTTTCTTTCAACTCCCCCGTGGGAGCCTGTCCCACATGTGAAGGCTATGGCAATGTCATAGGCATTGACGAGAGACTTGTGATACCCAACACCACATTGAGCATATACGAAGGGTGCGTGCAGTGCTGGCATGGCGACAAGATGAAAATCTGGCAGGAAGAGTTTTGCCGCAGGGGTGCACGTCACAATTTTCCTATTTTCAAGCCTTATCTGGAACTTTCCAGCAAGGAAAAGGATTGGCTATGGAATGGCTTTCCTGAAGACCGCCAGCTCGACATTCACGAGCAAGTGTCTATCAATGCTTTCTTCGCCATGGTGAGAGAGAACCAATACAAGATACAATACCGGGTGATGCTGAGTCGCTATAAGGGAAAGACCATCTGCCCCGACTGTCGTGGCACAAGACTAAAGAAAGAGGCCGGCTATGTGAAGATAGGCGGAAAGAGCATATCCGACTTGGTTGAGATGCCGATATGGAATCTCAGGGAATGGTTCTTGAACCTTGAATTGGACGAACACGAGCAAGCCATCGCCAAACGCCTATTGGTGGAAATCAACAACCGCCTGCAATTTCTCGTAGAAGTGGGATTGGGATACCTGACACTCAACCGAAGGTCCAACACCCTAAGTGGTGGAGAGAGCCAACGAATAAACCTCACTACGGCAATAGGCAGTTCGTTGGTTGGCTCGCTATACATTCTCGACGAGCCAAGCATAGGACTTCACAGCCGCGACACGGCACGCTTGATACATGTGCTCAAAGAACTCCAGTCAATAGGAAACACCGTGATTGTTGTGGAACACGACGAAGAATTCATGCGTGCAGCAGACTACCTCATTGACATAGGCCCCGACGCCGGCAGATTGGGCGGCGAAGTGGTTTTCATTGGGAAACCCGACGAGATAACAACCCATTCAGAGGAAAAATATCCCAACAGCCACACTGTGAAATACCTCACGCACTTGGAGAAAATACCAGTACCCACCACACGCAGGCCATGGAACCTGTTCATAAGCTTGCGTGGAGCCAGGATGAACAACCTGCGTGGAATAGACGTAAGGATACCACTCAACGTGTTTACTGTGGTTACCGGGGTGAGCGGCAGCGGGAAATCATCATTGGTAAAAGGAATACTGTATCCTGCCTTGAAAAGGCACTTGGGGGATGTCTGCGATGCACCAGGTGAATACCTTTCACTTGAAGGCGACTGGCAACAAATCCGCAGGGTGGAATTTGTTGACCAGAACCCCATAGGAAAGAGCAGCAGGAGCAACCCAGCCACCTACGTCAAGGCATACGATGCCATCCGCCAGCTCTTTGCAGAGCAGCAATTGTCGAAGCAAATGGGATTCACCCCGCAGTTTTTCTCATTCAATGCCGACGGCGGCCGATGTGATGAATGCAAGGGTGCGGGCGTAATAACCGTGGAGATGCAATTCATGGCAGATTTGGAATTGGAATGTGAGGCATGTCATGGCCAGCGCTTCAAGCACGACATTCTCGAGGTGACTTTCGCCGGGAAGAACATCAACGACGTGCTTGACATGACTGTTTCTGAAGCAATATTGTTTTTCAAGGAGAACCAGCAAGACAGCATTGTGTCACGCCTACAGCCTCTGGAGGATGTTGGATTGGGATACATCAAGTTGGGGCAAAGTTCATCCACCTTGTCTGGCGGCGAAAACCAACGAGTGAAATTAGCATATTTCATTGGCCAGGAAAAACAAGACCCCACCCTGTTCATGTTTGACGAACCTACCACAGGACTCCATTTCCACGACATACGCAAATTGCTTTCATCGTTCCAAAACCTCATTTCCAGAGGACACACCATATTGATAATAGAGCACAACATGGAAGTGATAAAAAGTGCGGACTACGTGATAGACCTTGGACCAGAAGGAGGCAACAAAGGAGGAAAACTGGTTTTTGCAGGAACTCCAGAAGATTTGGTCGACTGCCAAGAAAGCATTACAGGAAAATACTTGAAAAACCATCTTTCTTGAAAGCCTTGATAAAGCATCAACCACTAACAAAACTGTCTAACAATTTGATACAGATGAAAAAGAAATCCCATATATGATACAAAGAGGAAAACACATGATACATTTTCAAAAACACATACCATAATGAGCAAAAACGCTGTAACAATCTAAAAAGGCTATTATAAAATAACCTAATACCTTTGCAAAAAATCTTAAAAACTAAAAAGTAATACTAAATTTTATGAAAACCGAGAAAACAAA
>CAMJLI010000131.1 GCA_946406585.1 uncultured Prevotellaceae bacterium
GCACTACCTTTGACACAAAAAGCGGAATCTCCATTTCCGCCAATTTGCGTGAAGCATTCCAAAGTGTCCCATTGCTTCAGTCAACATACAATCAAGCCGTAATACTGGTTGATGCAGCCACACTTCTTGTGCCTGAGGAAGAATTTCACGAAGAAGACATCGACCTCATGTTCACCCATGCCCTGTCTGGCCATGAACACGAAACAAAGAAATACATCAATCTTCCAGGGCTGCATGCTGTTGTTGTCTTCAGCATTGCCAAAGATATCATAACAATATTAAGCGACCACTTTTCAAACTATCAGATTTTTCCCTTGTGTCATCCTGTTTGGCTGCATGTTAGCCGACAGTCAGATTATATAGGGCATCAACGACTTAACGCATATTTCCATGACGGGAAAGTTGACATCTTTTGCATAAGCAAGAACCGTTTCAAGTTCTGCAACACTTTCGGTGCGACATACGAGCATGACGCTTTGTATTATTTGCTGAACACATTCACCCAACTTGGTTTCCAATCAGCACGCGACGAGTTTGTGATAATGGGGGACACTCCACACAAGAAATGGATTGTAGAAAACCTCAAGCATTATGTCAGCCAAGTGACAGTGACCGACTCCCCGGCATCCGGCCATGATGCCAATCATTCATACCCATACGACCTTGCACTTCTATCCACCCAACAAATCATGCCATGAGAATAATCACAGGAATCTACAAAGGCAGGCGTTTTGACATTCCACGCACTTTCAAGGCTCGTCCCACCACCGACTTTGCCAAGGAAAACATTTTCAACGTGTTAAATGGACTTGTCGATTTTGAAGAATGCCGCGTTCTCGACCTCTTTTCTGGAACGGGAAGCATATCTTTGGAGTTCCTCTCCCGCAACTGCCTACAAGTAGTGAGCGTGGAAGGAGACCGTGACCATTATGCATTCATCAAGCAATGCATTTCAAAATTGGGAACAGACCGCTCGATTGTAATCCGTGGTGACGTGTTCAAATTCTTATCCACTTGCAAGGAAAAATTCGACATCATCTTTGCCGACCCACCTTATTCCTTGCCACGCTTGAAGGAAATTCCCCAACTAATATTAGACAGCAACATCCTTTCCGACAACGCGATCTTGGTATTGGAACACGGCAAGACGAATGATTTTTCCACCAATCCACTTCTTTTTGACCATCGCACATACGGTAGCGTGCACTTCAGTCTTTTCCGCAGACAAGGCATTACAAAAGAGGAGAAAGAAGCCGAAGAAGCGACTCCCAAAGCCTTTCAAGAAACGGCCGTCCCTTAAATCTTTCTGGCAGAAGCAGTTCGCAATTCTCCATATCGTTGGCAAACACCTGCTTCACTTTCTCTACGGTCTTCTTGTCGTAGATGAAGGCATTGGCCTCGAAATTATTTTCAAAACTTCTGAAATCCACATTGGCCGACCCGCAAGAGCACAAATTGTCATCGCTAATCAACAATTTGGAATGCAAGAAGCCCGCCTTGTACAGATAGATTTTCACTCCTGCTTCCAAGGCTTCGTCAAGGAATGACCTGCTTGCCCAACTGACCAGTTTCGAGTCTCCTTTTTGGGGCACCACCACCCTTACATCCACACCTGCCAATGCACAAGTGCGCATTGCAAAGAGCACAGGTTCTGTGGGAAGGAAATAAGGAGTTTCAAGATACACATACTTCTTAGCCTCCAACAAGATGCGCACATAGCCTTGCATCAGTTCGGGCCATTGTGATGTTGGGTCACTTGTAACAATCTGCACCAGACTCCCATTTGCCATTTTGAAATCAAGATTGGGATAAAGGCTTTTTTCCTCAATCATTGTCTGGTTCACAAAATACCAATCAGTGAGAAACGCTGTTTGCAATCCGCAAACAGCACCACCTTCCAACCTGATATGGGTATCCCTCCAAGGACGCTTGTCACCCTTCACGTATCTTTGGGCTATGTTCATTCCACCGATAAATCCCACCTTTCCATCGATGACACATATCTTTCGGTGATTTCGATAATTCACTTTGGAAGTCATGGAAGGGAAGCGCACAGGCATGAAAGGAAACACTTTCACACCTTTGTCTCTCATACGTCTGAAAAACTTGTCTTTTACCCTCCAGCATCCCACATCATCATAAATCACACGAACCTTCACACCCTCCTTCGCTTTGTCAACAAGGGCATCTGCCACCAACTGCCCCAAAGCATCGTCATCGAAGATATATGTGATGAGATGAACATGATTTTTTGCGGAACGTATTGCACGAAGCAAAGCAGGGAAGAATTCATATCCATCAACATACACTTCCACCTCATTATTGTTGAAAGGCAAAGCCACTTTTTGATTGGCAAATTGCCTGACCAATTCTGCATGCTCTTCTGGAATAAGCAATTGGTTTTGCTCTGCAAAATGCGACATCGATTGTCGTGTAAGCAAGTCAAGGCTATGCTTGCTGATATATTTCTCCTTTCGTGTGTTCTTGCCGAAGAAGAGGTAGACGATGAATCCCACGAAAGGCAGGAATCCAAGCACCATGAGCCATGCCATTGTCTTTACTGGTTGCCGGTTTTCCATAAGCACCACCAATGCTGTGACAACGACTATTGTCACTTGCACAAAATAGAAGAGCAATGTAAACCAGTTCAGCAAGTCCATAGGCTACTACTTGTCTTTTTCCAACTTCTGTATATATGCCAGTTCGCTGATTGCAAAATCAGCACTTGATGGGTCTTTAAGCATTCTTTTCAACAAGACCTTGGCCTCTTCAAGCCTGCCCTTTTCCACAAGGATATAAGCTTTTCGCCGGTTTAGGAAAGCCAGGAACATGGCGATGCTTTCGGATGGTTTTTCTTCATCATTCTGTGCCAGATTGTCGTTTATCGACCCAATGATGCCATCCACGGCCATCAATGCTCTGAAATCCCCGGAATTGACCATGCAATTTATCATTTCTGTAGTGAATGATATGTTGTTGAGGCGCATCAGCATTTCCAGATACCCTTTCGCCTGAGCATACAATTTCAGTTCGCTATAGCAGAATCCGATATGATAAATGACCTCATAAAAGATTTCCTTTTGTCCGCTTTTCATTCCATCATAATCTGGCTGCATTATTTCAAAAGCTTGTTCAAGCGGCAACAACGCCTCATAAAACCTGCCCTTGAGGAAAAGTTTCCTACCTTTATAAAGCAACCTTGCCAAACTTTCGTCTGTGCAATGCAAAAGCAGTTGTTGTTCCGCTGAAAGGCTGACATCCTCCCCTTTCCTCATTTTCTGCAACGCCTCCTTCCACATGTAGTTGGCCTCATCTATTTCTTGCTTCCTCAAGACGTTGTCGTGAGCCAACATCACAGAACATGAATGCATGTTGGTATGTTGCTGCCTGTATGGAGTAGATGTATTTGCCGACAAAGGCACCAATGCAGCTGTCACCCTGAAATAATCCGACTTTTCATCGTTTCCCTCATCGGTAAAGGCAAAAGTTATCAGCCTCTGCACCGTTGGCATGTCGGCGAGTTCTGCCCAAAGCATGGCCGAGGCGAACCCTCTCGCCCCTTCCCCACGGAAGTTGTGAATAACGCCATCCAGGTTGAAATGCCAAATGACATCTGGGTCTTCCAAAACTGTCGTTGTTGCTCCTATCAATTCGAATCTTATAGGTTTCACCTTTGCCAATCCCAATGCTTTTTCAAGGAATGTCCCAATTGCCAAAGGCTGCTCGTCGGACAGTCTGGGCATTTCCTCTTTTTGCAGGCGCATTTCCTGTTGGCGCAGCAAGAACTTCACTCTCCCATTCATAGCAAATTCTTCTTCAACATCTTGTCCTGGCTCATGAGTTTGATGTTCCACCTCGCCCATTTTCCTTGCCAAAGCATTTTGCCAGCTAAAGACAGCTGCCATGGTCTCGGCAAACATGTCTGTAGCAGAATCAGGATTCAAGAATAAAGATGAAAGCAAATGAATGTTCACCTCGTTTGTCTCATCATTTATGGAATACACCACCTTGACATTGTCGGAGATGATGTTGCATCTGTTGGCCACAATCCTGGCAATGGTCAATTTGTCAAGAGTAGTAGAGAAGCAGAAGAGATAGGACAATTTCACAAAGGGTGAATTCTTCTCCAATCTCAATCTGAAATGCCCGTTCTGATATTGGTATTGAGCCACTTTGTCGTCGCCATCATCTTCCCATTCCACATCACAATGAAGTGAATTCAAAGCCTCGTCCGTAATCACCTTCAACTGTTGCATTCTCTTTTCATCCGGCAGTCTCCATGGCCTGCGGCTTTTTCTCTTAAACAGTTTGCGATGAGAGAAAATATCATAAACGACAGCCATTGCCATTCCAACAAAGACGATGGAAACTATAATGGTTATCGGCAGCATCCAAGTAGTAAAGTTCTCATTCATGTTCTATCCTCCACATTCCAAATCTTAATAATAATTTTCATTCAAACAAAGACGCTTTTTCCCAGCCTTTTGGCAATCTCTGCCCTCAGGGAAACAAGTTTGATTGTCTCATCCATTAGTTTCTTTCTATCCTCTTCTGATTCAGCCGCAGCCATGTTCTTCCTCACCTCATCCATCCTTGCCTTGATAAGCCTGTCCCTATAGTCGAGCAACAAGTGCAGAACTTGACCGCGAAGTCTTTCCTCACCCAATTGAAGTTTCATGCTTTCCGACAGTTGATATGAGTCTTCGGAAAGTATTGTTGCCAATTGACTTACTTCCACGTTGGGATGCTTCATGAAATAATCCCGCAATCCAGTTTTTCCTTGTTGAATGAATGACACTGCCTCTTCAAGCATGTAGGAATAGAGTTCGTTGCCCATCCTCAATCCATCTTCTGCGAGGTCGTAGTAGATGTATTCAGCCACGGTGAGGTCGTATTTAGTGCCATCTTCACCTTCAATGTCATGAAAAACCATCTCTTCGCCATGCCTTACCACCATCTGGATGATGAGTTTCTCCACTTTTGCCACCAACAGATTGGAGGAGGGGACGGAAATGACCTTCTCCACATGTCCTGCTTGTTCCTCCCTTGCCTTTTCCCGCTCATTCCTCTTGATCTTTTCATCACGTTCATGTCGGATGAATTTGTTCATCTCATTGATGAGGGTTTGCTCGGCAATGCCGATGTCGAGAGCACATTGTTTTATATATGTAGCGCGTACGATTTGGTCTTCTATCACCGAAATGCTTTTTATTATGCTCGAAATTGCTTCCGACCTCTTTATTGGGTCATCAACCCCTTTCAATAGCACGTCGGTCTTGAATGACATGAAATCCTGCTGATGGCTGGACACATAATTGCGAAAGTCTTCAGCAGTGTGTTTTCTTGCGAAACTGTCTGGGTCATCCCCGTCGGGCAAGAGCAGCACCTTGATGTTCATCCCTTCGGACAGCATCATGTCGGTTCCCCTCAATGCGGCATGTATTCCCGCTTCATCACCATCATATAGCAAGACAACATTTTTAGTGAACCTATGCAACAGTCTGATTTGGAAGACGCTAAGAGCGGTGCCGGAATTGGCAACAACATTTTCTATTCCACACTGATGCATGGAGATGACATCAGTATATCCCTCCACCATATAGACGCAGTCTTCTTTGGAAATGGCTTTCTTGGCTTGGAAAATGCCATAGAGTTCGTGGTCCTTGTGATACACTGACGAATCTGGAGAATTGACATATTTCTGTGCCACTCCCTTGGTTCTTGAATCGAGAAGTCTTCCACCAAAAGCAGTTACTTTTCCTCCTACGCCTATCCACGGGAAAATCACCCTGCCGGCAAACCTGTCGTACAAGCTGCCATCGTCACGTTTCACACACAAGCCACTA
>CAMJLI010000132.1 GCA_946406585.1 uncultured Prevotellaceae bacterium
CGCTCATCTATAGCGACGACATTGGCGGACAGGCTGCTGCCATGGGATTCAAGGGCATGCTCACCGAAGGAGCAAAACATGTGCTCGGATGGAAGTCGCCTCACTATGTTTACAATTGCGCCATCGCTCCCAACCTGAAGCTGTTGCTGCGTGACGTCACCTTAAGCGACGACATTTCGCTGAGATTCAACAATAGCGAATGGGAGGGATACCCACTCTTTGCCGACAACTACATCGACCGCATAGCAAACTTCCCCGAGGAGGAGCAGGTCATCAACATCTTCATGGAACTTTCCGCCCTGGGCATTGCCCAACCGCTTTCAAGCAACATCCTCGAGTTCCTGAAGGCTCTGCCAGGATGTGCCAAGGAGAAGGGCATCACGTTCTCCACCCCCACCGAGATATGCTTGAAGATGAAGAGTGTGGGCAACCTCGACGTGCCCGACACACTGTCATGGGTGGACGAAGAGCGCGATGTGAGTTGCTGGCTCGGAAACCCGATGCAGCGCGAGGCCTTCAACAAGCTGTATAGCATCGCCGACCGCCTGCGCATCGCCGACGATCCAAGAATCAATCAAGACTGGGATTATCTGCAGGCATCCAACAATTTCAGGTTCATGACGACAAAGGCTTCCAACGTAGGGCTTGACAGAGGCATCTACAGCACACCGTTCGATGCCTTCACCAACTACATGAACATCCTTGGCGACTTCATCAACAGGGTGAACAACCTTTATCCTGAGTCTATCGACAATGATGAACTTGACGCCTTGCTCACCACCATCAAGAATCAGGGTGATGAAATAGAGCGCAAGGACAAGGAAATCACTCGTCTGCAAGCCAAGTTGGAGAAAATGCAGAAGGAGGAGGACAAACTCAAGGCCAAGCTCGACAAGGCCAAGGAGGCTGCTCCAGCAAAGAAAGCTCCTGCAAAGAAGGCTTCGGCAAAGGCTGCTAAGAAAGAATAGCAATCTCTGTCTTCAAGATTGAAAATGGCCGGCAAGGTCAATGTATCATATTGGGCGTGTCTGTATGGGCACGCCCTCTTTGCTTTTTTGTGGAAGCCTTTCCTGCTGAATAAAAAAGCCTGGCAACACCTCTTGCTTTTCCAAGGGTTTTTCGTATATTTGCAAAAACAATCAAAGTCAACAAATTATGAATAGAAGTCAATCATTTTTACTGGCCATTTTCATGATGGTAATGGCAACAGTGTCCGTCTCGGCTGCAGACAAGAAGGATGCCGTCAAGGCAGAGGAAGACCCCAACGAGATGGTGGCATACCTCTTCACCTATTTTAATAGCAATGCCCCCGAAGATGAGCAAATCTGCTATGCCATCAGCGACGATGGCTACAACTACACTCCGCTGAACCATGGCAACCCGGTCATCACCAGCGACACCATCGCACTGACACAATGCGTGCGCGACCCTCACATCCTGAGATGCGAGGATGGCAAGACTTTCTACATGGTAGCCACCGACATGCGTTCGAGCCTGGGATGGGCAAGCAATCGTGGCATGGTGCTCCTGAAGTCTACAGACCTCATACATTGGCAGCACAGCACCGTCAATTTCCCCACCAAATACACAAAAGCTTGGAAGAACGTGACACGTGTGTGGGCGCCAGAGACCATCTACGACCACAAGGCTGGAAAGTACATGGTGTTTTACTCCCTGCGCACCAGCGACCATGGCTCTTTCGACAAGATATACTATCAGTATGCCAACAAGGACTTCACAGACTTGGAAGGGGAACCCCGCTGGCTCTTCGATGCCGGCAACGCCACCATCGACGGTGACATAGTATATAATGAAGCCGACCAGCTATACCATCTCTTCTACAAGCAAGAGTCCGGGCGTGGCATTTATCAGGCAGTGGCAAAGCAGCTCACCGACAGATGGAAGATGCTGGATGGCCATGTGGAGCAAACCAATGAGGCTGTGGAGGGCGTAGGTGTGTGCAAGGCCATCGACGGCAAGTCGTGGATTATCATGTACGACTGCTATGGCAGCGGGCACTATCAATTCTGCCGCTCGGAGGACCTCAAGACGTTCCAGTTTGTGCAAAACACCGAGACTAAAGGCAAGTTCACTCCCCGCCATGGCACCATCATACCCATCACCAGGGCTGAGAAGGAACGGCTGCTGAAGGAGTTTGGCAACCACCGCCAGCCAATACTGACAGGATTCCATGCCGACCCCGAGGTGCTCTACAGCAACAAGACGAAGAAATACTACATCTACAGCACCACCGATGGCACCCCTGGATGGGGAGGCCATGACTTCAGCGTGTTCTCGAGCACCGACCTGATAAACTGGACCGATGAGGGAAAGATGCTCGACGTAAGGGGTGACCAGGTGAAATGGGCAACAGGAAACGCATGGGCGCCATGCATCGAGGAGGTGAAGCAAAAAGACGGCTCTTACAAGTATTACTTCTATTTCTCCGCCCACAACCCGAAAAGCAACCGCAAGGAGATTGGTGTGGCGGTGAGCGACAGTCCCACTGGGCCTTTCGTCGATTCGGGGGCACCCATCATCACCGATGCCGACCGCCCCGAGGCGGCTAATGGCGGACAGGCCATCGACGTGGACGTGTTCACCGACCCGAAGACAGGCAAGCATTACCTATATTGGGGCAATGGATTCATGGCAGGAGCCGAACTAAACGCCGACATGCTCTCTGTGAAGAAAGAGACCATCACGCATCTCACGCCAGAGGGTGGCAACCTGCAGACGTGGGCATTCCGAGAGGGCGCATACGTGTTCTATCGCAAAGGCACCTATTACTTCATGTGGTCGGTGGATGACACAGGCAGTCCCAACTACCATGTGTGCTATGGCACGGCGAAGTCACCGCTCGGACCTATCCGCATCAATGAAAACAACTATCTCGTTATCAAGCAGAAGCCGGAGGACAAGATTTATGGCACTGCCCATAATTCCATCCTGCAGATTCCAGGCAAGGACGAATGGTATATTGTCTACCACCGCATCAACAAGAACTATGCGGACAGGAAATTTGGAGGTGGTGTGCCAGGCACGCATCGTGAGGTATGCATCGACAAACTCACCTTCGACAAGAAGGGCAACATCATCCCCGTCATTCCCACACTCAACGGGCCGGAGCCTTTGGCTACGAGGAAATAACCTTTGGAATGTTTTCACCATCCAAAGAAGTACAATCTGTTCCTTATTGGTTATTAATTGAATTTATATTCGTACCTTTGCAGCAGTTTTTAAAAAGAGTTATGAAGAAATTATACTTGCTAATGTTCATGGTCAGCTTGTCAGTCTCGGCTATGGCACAGGAAAAATTTGAGTTGGGCAAACCAAACGACAGCAATTACCGGTATCTGGATGAATACCAGGCTCTAAAGGAGTACATCGACTATTCAAAGTATCCGAATTTCAAACTTGGTGCTGGCACCACAGTCAACGAGTATCTTAACAATTCTCTGTTCAAGAACTTGATCAACAAGAACTTCACAGAGACTGTTGCCGGCAATGCCATGAAGATGGCGAGTTGTGTGGACGGCAACGGCAACATGAATTTCAATACGGTTAAGAACTATGTGAATGCTGCCACCAAGGCTGGTCTGAACGTCTATGGCCACACCCTCGCATGGCACTCACAGCAGCCAAATGGTTGGCTGAGAAAACTACTTGCCGACAAGCCGGCGCCAGAACTCACTGACGGTGACGTTGATGTATGGAATCAGATTTACAGCAAGGACTTCCGTACAAACCAGAGCGTAGGTTGGAAGGCAGATGAGAACCAATATGCCTACAAAATCAGTTTTGATGCTACAAATGGCATGCAGGTTCATACGACAAAGTCACAAAATTCGTGGGTGGTGCAGTTCCTTGCTGCCACGGATATCCTGACCACGGCAGGCAAGACCTACAAGATGACCATGACTGTGAAAGGCTCAAAGGCTGGTCGCCTGCATAGCAAACTTGGCGACTGGAATGGTGGCGCAAATGCAGACATTCCTTTCACAACAGAATGGAAGGATGTGGAAGTCAACTATAAGGCAACGATGGCAAGCAATTTCCTGCTTCTCCAGTGTGGCGACTTCGTAGGTGACATCTATATCAAGAGCCTCAAGTTTGAAGAGCAGAAGAAGGGCAAGACCATCACAGAGGAACGCCGCTGCCTCAAGGCTCATGCAACAGCAAAGAAGAGTGAGGCGTGGGACAACCAGATGTGGCTGGTTCCAGGTTCATTCTCCTCTGGGGCAAGCTATGTGTTCACGGCTGAAGTGCGTGCCGACAAGCCAGCATACGCCTCTACGCAGATTCACAACGCTCCAGGTACATACGTTACTTATGAAGCGTTCGGCAACATCAATTTCACTACCGAGTGGAAGACCATCACCATCAGTGGCAAGTTCAGTGCTGCTGGTCAGAGCATTGCCTTGAACCTCAGCGAATTTGCCGACGAGAACAACTACTACTTTGACAACGTCAGTCTGAAGATTGGCGGTGTGGAGAAGATAAAGAATGGCGACTTTGAAGGTACTGATGTCAGTTCGTTCAAGGTCAAGGAAAATGGTGGCAGCGTTGTCGCTCCTACAATCATTGACAATCTTTCATACATCTATGTGCCATCCACCATCCCCCTGTCGCAGCAGGAGCGTCACGACACCCTCGTCTATGCCATGGACAAGTGGATCAAGGGCATGATGACTGCTTGTGAAGGCAAGGTCAAGGCATGGGACCTCGTCAATGAGGCAATCTCTGGTGGCGGCAATGACGGTCAAGGCAACTACACATTGCAGCACTCGGAAGGATATAATCCTAATGGTACATGGGACGTTGGCGGTGACGCTTTCTACTGGCAGGATTTCATGGGCGACCTTGAATATGTTCGTCAGGCTTGTCGTCTCGCCCGCAAGTATGGTCCTGAGGACGTTGTCCTCTTCATCAACGACTACAACCTTGAGTCTGACTGGGACCAGAACAAGAAGCTCAAGTCACTCATCAACTGGATTAAGAAGTGGGAGTCTGATGGCGTTACAAAGATTGATGGTATCGGCACCCAGATGCACATCTCATACTACGAGAATAGCGGCACCCAGACAAGCAAGAAGAATGCCATCACCAACATGTTCAAGCTCATGGCGGCAACAGGCAAGTATGTCCGTGTCAGTGAAATGGATATGGGTTATGTCAATGCCAGCGGCAAGGACGTTCCTACAAGCAGCATGACAGAGACACAGCACAAGAATATGGCAAACTACTACGAGTGGATTATCAAGGAGTACCTCCGTCTTGTGCCTCCAGCACAGCAGTGGGGTATCTGCCAGTGGTGTCCTACCGACTCGCCTGCTAACAGCGGATGGCGTGCCAACACTCCGGTAGGCATCTGGGACCTCAACTACTACCGCAAGCATGTCTATGCCGGTTTCGTGCGTGGTCTTGGTGGTGTCAGTGGCATTGAGAAGGTGGAAACAGACAAGACCATCGACACGTCAAAGGGCATCTACAACCTCAATGGTGTGCGAATGCAAGCAACATCACTCGACAATCTTCCTTCGGGCATCTACATCGTTAACGGCAAGAAGGTTGTGAAATAGAAGTTGAACCCACTACTTCCGCTTTGTTCGTCGAATTATTGCGAACAATAGAATAAAAATGAGGATGTGTCAATTAACAGGCACATCCTCATTTGATTCTGGCTTTTGCATCAACAATTAACATATTTATTTTGCTGCATGAGAAAAAAATGTTATTTTTGCAGCACTAATCTTAAATCTTACAATTGAAAAACCTAATGACACGAT
>CAMJLI010000133.1 GCA_946406585.1 uncultured Prevotellaceae bacterium
GTTGATAGATTTAGAATGTTAGGTTAAGTTAAGCGATTGTTTTTTAGGTAGTAGCAACAATTGGAACAGTTGTAGTTGGGATGTCCTCTTGCTTGGCAAGGTGCAACGAAACTACAACTGTTTGCTTTTTTCTCAATTTCGTCTCGTTAAAAGATGCTAACTTCATATCTCGGTTTTTAGTTTGTTCCTAATTATTCTGTAATTTTGCACTAATAATTTACTTTACCTCAAACAATGAAAATCAAAATCAATACAATGTTGGGCGACATCGTTGTGCGCCTATATGATGAGACTCCGCTACACCGTGATAATTTCCTCAAACTTGTGAAGGAGGGGTATTATGACGGGACACTTTTCCACAGGGTGATAAAGAACTTCATGATACAAGGTGGTGACCCTGATTCCAAAGGTGCACCAGCAGGGAAGATGATGGGCATGGGCGGACCTGATTATACAATAGAAGCAGAGATTAAAGATGGACTGTTTCATAAACGTGGCGCTTTGGCAGCTGCAAGACAGGGAGATGAAGTGAACCCCGAGCGAAGAAGCAGCGGGTCGCAGTTCTATATCGTATGGGGACAAGTATATAACGAAGGACAACTTCGACAGTTTTCCAAGCAGCTAAGAATGCAAAAGGTGCAAAATGCATTTAATGCTCTTGCCGCTGAGCACCGCTCGGAAATAATGCAGATGAGAAGGGACAAGGATCGCGCAGGACTTCAGAACTTGCAAGAAACCCTTGCTGCGGAAGCTGAAAAAAGAGTGGGTGACGTTGGGCTGAATGATGAACAAATAAAGATCTATTCCACTCTTGGCGGCACGCCGCATCTCGATGGGCAATATACTGTTTTTGGAGAGGTGGAAGAAGGCCTTGACGTGGTGGAAATGATACAAGACTCCCCGACAGGAAGAGCCGACCGACCCGTGGATGACATTGAAATGAGAATGACCATTATTGATTAGACGTTTTATGGAATACATGTCACAAGAAGGCTACGATAAGCTCGTGGCGGAACTTCATCAGTTGGAAAGTGTGGAATTGCCACAGGTGAGAGAGGCAATAGCCGAGGCGAGAGACAAAGGCGACCTAAGCGAGAACTTTGAGTATCATGCAGCCAAGCGGGAACAGTCACGGCTTCTTGGAAGAATACGTTTCAAGCAAAGGGTGCTGGCAAATGCGAGGGTTGTCGACATGTCAAGGCTTGGTGGTGACTGTGTGAAACTGCTGAGCAAGGTGGAAATGACAAATATGGCCAACAACTATAAAATGACCTACACTATAGTTAGCCCTCATGAAGCAAATTTCAGCGAAGGCAAAATATCCATAAAGTCGCCTATCGCACAAGCCCTGTTAAACAAAAAAGAAGGTGACATCGTGCAAGTGAGGGTGCCTGCCGGCATATTGAAACTACATATCGACAGCGTGAAATTGTAGCTTGTCCTGAAGACATTCATATTGTTAACAAATATGATAATATGTAAAAGTCATGATATTTTTTCCTCTTTCATTAAACTATTTGGCTTGTTTTTGCGTCAAACAATTACAAACAGCAGGCTGCTATACACGAATGTATAACTAATTATTAAAATAAAGACATGAAAAAGGTAATTATGATGACTATCATGGCCGTATCTATTTCTTTCTCGGCCATGGCTCAGGAAAAAGAACAACCAAGTCAGAAATTCGACCAGACGGAGATGATTCAAAGGCGTACTGACATGATGGTACAGCGTTATGGACTGAATGGCGACCAGAAAGCCAAGCTTTTGGAACTCAACAAAGAGTTTGCTGACAAAATGCCAATGATGGGCTTCCGCAATGGCGGACCAAGAGGCATGGGTGGCGGACCAAGAGGAAACATGGGTGGACAACGCAGACAAGGACCTCCACCAGCAATGAATAATGGTGAAAATGGTCAAAACGAACGCCAAAGACCTGAAAGAGGAAATGGACAAAGAAGGTTCAACCCTGAAGCCATGCAGCAGTATGAGGCTGCCTTGAAAGGCATAATGACTGAAGAACAATATAGCAAATATGATGCCGACAGAAAGGCTCGTATGGAACGCAGACCCCAACGCCCAGCAAGAGATAATTAATTATAGATAGATTAGGTTTGAGTAATATTGGCTGCCGAAGCTAAAGCCAGACAATGACAGTCGGATGGCTTGCAGTCAAAAAAGGTAATATAGAAAGTATCAGGATTCTAGCCGTGCCCCTTGGGCACGGTTTTTTTTACTTTCCATTTGCAGAGTTCTAAAGAAAAACAAAATCTTATATCGACAGGCTCATAAATCCGATTTTTTATCTATATTTGCAGCTGAAAAGAATGATAGGAAATGAAAAGAATAATTTGCTTTGCTTTTTGCGCAATGATTGGTGTATGCTTCACAGCATGCAAGAAGGAAAAACAAAGTGCCATCAACAACATCATAGTGAAACCCAAAGAGGTGGTGGAACCTGATACCATCATCCATAAAATGGGAGAGATAGAATCCACCATCGATACGGTGAAATGGGTGGGAAGCACCTATAAGGTAAAGGTGAAAAGATACACTAACGACAGCCTTACGGTCGTGACCGATGATAATGGGAAACGTTTTCGAAACAACCTCATCAAAGTGGTCATTACCAGAAAGGATGGCAGTGAGTTCTTCAACAAGGTGTTCAGCAAGAAAATGTTCGAAAACTTGCTCGACGAAGAATTCCTTTCAAAGAATGTCCTCCTCGGAATGGTGTTCAACGAAAGCGATGCCGACAACTTGCATTTCCTCGGTAGTGTGGGGAAGCCAGACGTGTTGACAGAGGAATTCGTGCCTTTTGACGTGACAATCTCAAGGATGGGGGATGTGAGCATAAAAAAAGCTCCTCTTGACAAATTGGATGGGGTTAAGACCGATGGCGACGACAAGGATGCACCACGTGCAGAGCAAGAAGATGGGGTGGAGTGACCTGTGGCACTCCTTGTGGTTCCTGCTTCACACTCTTTGCTATTTCCTGAACAAGTCGCTCTCTTTCAAGAATACCACTTTCCCGTATTTTGAAAGTTCGTTGATGTTTAGCTTGCTCTTGTCACCCACGATGCCAAGGGCGCGGTGTCTTTCGTTGTGCTGGATGTGCTCCTTGTAGAATTTTTGCATGTCTTCCATCTTGGCTTTCCTGAAGAGCTGGGCAAGTCCGGTGTTGTTGTCGCTGTCAAAGCCTTTTGAACGTAGGTTGGCGATGTGTATTCCTATGTTGCGGAAAGATGGGAACTGGGTGCTTAGCTCGTTGATGGCCTCTTGTCTTGACGTGTCGAAATTCTTTTCCAGCAATGGCATGTCCCGCAAGAGGGAGTCTACAAGTTCCATGGCTTTCATGGCCTTGTCTCCTTGGGTTCCTACAATGGTGCCAAAGCATAATGGAGAATTGGGGGCGGTGCGGCGTGAACGCATGGTGTAATAGCTTCTTGCCGAATAGGCCATCGAACGAAATTCTCTTACTTCTTGGAAAAGCACTGAAGACATGCCGCCGCCAAAATAGTCTTTCAGGAGCATGAAGGGGACTCTGCTCTCCAATGTTGGGAGGGCTGGCACTTGTTCGTAGGTAAGGAAAAGTGTCTGTCGTGAACGAGGCATGTCGTATATGTAGACCACGGGCTCCTCGTAGCATATTACGTCATCGGTATAATCCATGTATGGCTTTTGGCTGCGCTCTATGGGTAGTGTTGACCTAATGATGCTTTCCACTTCATCAGTGGTGAGCGAACCGCTATAGATGATGTCGCAGGCACTGGTTGTGACTTCGCTGAATGCAGAGAACATTTCCTCGCTTGTCAGTCTCTTTCTTTCCGCGAGCGTTAGTCTCCGTAAGAAGGTGGAGTTGTCGCCATACATCATCTTCAACCGCAAAGCACGCATCACATCATTGTTTTCCTTGCTTTCCGACTTGCTCTCTGCTTTTTTGTTGTTGTTTATCTGGCTTATGGCCTTGGCATTTGGCTTGGCGTGGTTCAGGAAATGATTTACAAGTTGCATGGTGGGTTTCAAATGCTTGTCAACACCCACCACGAGCAATTTCACGCTTGAGGCATCGCTGATGAAAGTCATGTCGGCTCCGTAGGCTTGAAGGGCGGAGGCCAGCTGTTGCCTGCTGAGAGAGTCGGTGCCTATGGTGTTCAATAGTTCACAGGTGGCGCCAAGACGTGGGTCTGCCTTCTCGCCACGATTGTAAGAAATGGTTAGCTCAAACAAATCGTTGATTTCATTTTTCACAGTGTAGAGTGTGGCTTGACCGCATAGAGGGGTGATTGTCGCGTCGTGTGCGAAGTCCACCAGGCGAGGGTCTTTTTCTTCCACAGTCAATGTGGACAGGAATCTTGCATATTCCGACTCTGCATTCTTGTTCTTGGGCATCACGGGAGTGTAGCCGGGCTGGCTTATCTTGTCTTTGGGATAGTTGCCTTTCTTCTTCTTGAATCTCACAAATGGAGCCTCGAAACAGCGTCTTGACACAGCAATGATGTCGTCTTTGGTCAATTTGTCTATGGCTCTCACCTTGTCCACGTATTCTTGCCAACTATGACCGGAGGCCATTACAGAAACCATCTTTGTGGCTCGGGTGCTGATGGTTTCAAGTTCACGCGATGCCTCACGAAAAGCCTCTTGTTTCTCGTTGAGGAATCTCGACTCGCTGAATTCTCCCTTGCATAGACGTTCCACTTGCGTCAGACATGCTTTCTCTGCCTTGCTGGTGGAACCTAGAAGGTTGGGCACCAACAAAATCAATGCCACTCCTGCATCGTTGAGGCTTTGTGCCATTGCCATGGTTGTCATGACTTGATTCTCATTGGTCAGCGAATCAAGCATTCCTGCTTGACCGTTGTAGAGCAATTGAAGTGCTATCTTTAGGGCATTGGCGTCTGGCTCGTATTCCGTGGGTGCCTTGTAGGCCAGCAGCTCTATGTTTACAAGTGGTATTGGCAACTTCAATTCCACCGTGCGTTCCTGGGTGATGTCGGGAAGTGGGGACTTTGCATGATGGGGTGGTGTGCCTTGAGGTATGCGGCCGAAAGTCCGTTCCAGTAGTGGCTGCAGACCTTCGGTGTTGATGTCGCCACAAAGCACCAAGCCCATGTTGCACCCTACGTAGTACTGGGAGTAGAATTGGTGCATCTCCGAGAGACGGGGATTCTTCAGGTTTTCCGTGCTTCCAATTATGGGGTAGGCATAAGGCAAAGTCCCAAATAATTCTCTCATCAGATTTTCGCCTGCTGTCACCAGCATGTTGTCGGCATACATGTTCTTCTCTTCGTAGACCGTCTCAAGTTCTCCTTGGAACAGGCGGAACACCGGATTAATCATTCTTTCGCTGTTGAGCCAGCACCAATGTTCCAAATATTGTGGAGTGAAGGCATTGTGATAGAACGTGTAATCCCACGATGTGGCTGCATTCAGGTCGCTGCCGCCATATTTTGATATGAGTCGGTTGAATTCATTGGGTATGGCATATTCACCGGCCTTTTGGCTCAGGCGGTTGATGTCTTTTTGTATGGTGGATCGTTGTTGTTCGTCTCTTGTGGCAGCAAGTCGGTCGTAGCAGGCAGAGATGGAGTCGAGCCATGGCTTTTCTTTGGCGTAGTCTGTTGTTCCAATGGTTTCGGTGCCTTTGAAGAGTATGTGCTCGAAATAGTGTGCTATACCTGTGTCGGGGCAATCCTTAGCCCCCGCATTCACCACCACGGCTCCATAAACCTTGGGCTGGCTGTGGTCTTCGTTGAGCCACACGGTCATGCCATTGCTCAATTTCAA
>CAMJLI010000134.1 GCA_946406585.1 uncultured Prevotellaceae bacterium
AGCAGATAGCCAGCCACAGCATAGCGGAAGCCGTTGAAGAAATTGGTGCAGATACCGATGAGTGTAAGATAAATCCATGGCTTGTTCTTGACCAAATCGACAAAAGGCCGGAAAGAGAATTTCTCCGCCCTCACAGGCTTCAGGCGTTCCTTTGTCAACAGTCCGCATGCCAATGTCATGGCAGCAGCCAAGATGCCGAATCCGGCTCCAAGGACAGCATATTGATGGCTCTCAGACCCACCCACCATCTTCTGCAGGTAAGGGAACGAGAGCAATGTGATGAATCCCATGGCATAAGCGCCGACCATTCTGAACGAGGAGAATTGGTTCTTCTCGTTGTCGTCGTCGGTCATGACACCCAGCAGTGAGCCGTAAGGCACATTGACAGCCGTATAGGCAGCCATCATGAGCAAATAGAGCGTGTATGCGTAAATGCGCTTTCCCACAGGCCCGAAGTCAGGCGTGTAGAGAAGCAATGCAAAAATAAGTCCAAACGGTATGGCACCCAAGATGAGCCATGGGCGGTAGGTGCCCCATTTGGACTGCGTGCGGTCGGCGAGGCTACCCATGAGCGGGTCGGTGACCACGTCAAACATGCGCGCCACGAGCATCAGTGTGGCAGTATCAGCCACGGTAAGTCCAAATACATTGGTGAAGAATAGCGGGAAGGCTATAGACATTATTTTCCAAGTGATGCCACCAGCAGCAGCATCTCCGAGAGCATAACCGATTTTTTCTTTTAAAGAAGCCATTTTTCAATACGATTATATTACTTTAATTCCTTGTTTTTCCTTATCATTTTCTTTATGGTTTCCACTGATGCGGCAGTGGTGAAGCCATCCTCCGGGGTGTTCATGCAATAGTCCACCAACTTCTCGATGGTAGATGTTGCCACGTGCATGCGAGTGTCGCTCGAAGCATAATAGATGAACACCTTGCCGTCGTCATCTGCAATCCATCCGTTGGCAAACACCACATTCATCACATCGCCCACATATTCCCATCCCTCGGGCACGAGGAAATAGCCACCAGGCTGTGCGATGACACGTGTTGGGTCGTCGAGAGCCGTCATGTACATGTATAGGACATAACGCAGTCCGCTGGCACACCCTCTCACTCCGTGAGCCAGATGCAACCACCCTTGCGGTGTCTTGATAGGATGAGGCCCCTCGCCATTTTTCACCTCCATAATGGTGTGATAGTGGCGGGCGTTGATGATTTTCTCCTCTTTCACCTCGGCATGGGTGATGTCATCCACCAAAGCCCATCCAATGCCGCCCCCCGAACCAGTGTCGATGAATCCATCCTGTGGCCGGGTGTAGAAGGCGTATTTCCCATTCACAAACTCTGGATGCAGCACCACGTTGCGCTGTTGGCTTGACGACTTGAGGTCGGGCAGCCGCTCCCAGTTTATCAAGTCCTTCGTACGTGCTATTGCAGCAGTGGCAGTGGCAGCAGAGAGGTCGCAAGGTTTGGAGTCATCGTGTCTTTCTGCACAGAACACCCCATACACCCATCCATCCTCATGCTTGGTGATGCGCATGTCGTAGATGTTGGTAGCAGGGATGACATCATCAGGCATGGTGACCGGCTCCTCCCAGAATCTGAAGTTGTCTATTCCATTCGGACTTTCAGCCACGGCGAAGAACGATTTGCGGTCGGCTCCTTCCACCCTGACGACGATGACGTACTTGCCATTCCACTTTATGGCTCCACTATTCAATGTGGCGTTAATCATGATACGCTGCATGAGGTGAGGGTTGTCCTTCTCATTGAAGTCATACCTCCACTCCAGAGGAGCATGTTCGGCAGTAACAATGGGGTGTTCATACCTTGTGTAAATGCCATTTCCCCATTCCACGGGTTTGTTCTCACGGCTGAGCAACTGCTCATGGTGCATTTTTAAGGCCTGCAACCTTTGTTCAAAATCAGACATGGTGTTTTGTAGATGATTATTCTTTAGACTGTATATCTTTCAGGAACAGAGACTTTTGAGCCTCGTAGAACTTTTTGAAATCTGCAGCGCTAACCTGGTCGGCGTCAGGTGCGAAATATTCCTTATAATAATTACGCCAAGGAAGCAAGTAGGAAACGGAATATTTCTCCACGATCGGCTGCAACACACGCGTCCACCATGTGGAGTCGGGAATGTTCTTGTAGCCACATTCCGTCATGGCATAAAGTTTTCCGTTTTCCTTTGCGAATTCGCTAATGAACGTCAAGTCGCTGTTCAACTGCTTTACGAAGTCCTCTTCAGTACCCCACTGATAAGCATCCTCTCCAATAAGTGCCACGCGGTCGTTTCCTGGATAGCGTGCCAAGAAGCGCTCCTTTGTCCACTGTCCGTCGAGGTTTGGCGAATAGCTCCACAACAGGTTGTCAAGCCCCTGAGCATTGAGATAGTCTTGCAGGAGGTTCCAGAAAGCCTTGAAATCCTCGTCGGAACAAAGTTTCTGTCCCCACCAGAACCAAGAACCGTTGTTCTCGTGCCATGGTCTGAAGATTACAGGAACGGGCTTTCCGTCACTTGTCTGAAGTGATTTCAAGAAAGTGGCCACACGCTCCATCCAAGTATTGAACTTCGCCTTCACGGAGTCGTTGCCGAGGATTTGCGCAATCACTGTGCTGTCGCTCACATCCCATGCCGTTCCTCCAGTGACGGGATTGCGAGGGTGCCAGCTGATGGTGACGATGCCTCCACGCTCATGATGCTTGATGATGGCATCATGTATGCGCTGGAACGACACGCTGTCCAGATTCTTATCGTCGCCCATCTCTATTCCACCCAGGTCGAATCCCATAATGGCGGGATAGTCGCCCACGAGGTCGAGAATGTCGCTCTTCTCCACACCCGGCATGGTGTCCCCATCCCACTGTAGGCCGTAGAAAGGATCATCCTGATGCCCAAACATGTAGCCTTTCTGCTGCAAGGCCTGCATACGCTCCAACAGACCCTCAGCGCCTGTCTTCTCTTTTTGTGGGGTCTGGCAAGCAAATGCCAAACAAATCGCCATAACAAACAACAATATTTTTTTCATGATGAAAGTATTATTATATTCTACAAATTAATCGGGCAAGGTATTGTCCTATCTCAGGTGCATCTGCTCCAAGAGCCAATTCTCCCACTCGTCCCATTGCTCCTGATACCAGAAGTGGCCCGTCATTTGATAGACAGACAAAGTCTTTGGTGCATTCACCACATTATACACGGAATAAGCCGATGATGGCGGCACCACCTCGTCGTTGTATCCGAAAGAGTACCATCCCGGACATTGCACCCTTCGAGCGAAATTGATGCCGTCATAATAGCGTGCACCCTCCACTTTCTTCTGGTCGGGATTTTCCACCTGATAGAAATAATGCGGCCATCCACAAGCTTTCTTTTGCAGAGCCACCTCATAGTCGCACATGGCATCGTGTACAGGTGCGAGGAAGGTGATGCGCTTGTCGAGAGCGGCCACGGCAAGAGAGAGGAACCCACCTTGTGAAGCCCCTGTGACCCCCACATCCTTTCCATTCCATTGTGGCAGCGATGCGATATAATCTACCGACCGCACGGCACCCACCACCACTCTCTTGTAGAAATTCTTGTCAGGTTGGTCGAGGTTGGTCTCCCAATATCCATCGAGGGCAGACTCCCTGATATATTCATAAAACGACAAAGGCATGGTGACAGGTATGCCGTGAATGCCTATTTCAAGCACTATTGCCCCTTGGGAAGCAGTATACACGTCGCCGCCATACGGACGCGCCCCTGCTCCCGGCACCCTCAGCAGTGCAGGATACTTGCCTGGTTTCACTGGCACGCACAAGATGCCGAAGATGCGGCTGCCGGGCTTGTTGTTCACAAAGTTCACCTCGTACACGTTCACATCCTCAGTGCAGCGGTCGGACAAGAGGGTGAGATGCGGGTCGAGGGCATTCTTGCGTGCTTGTTGGAGAGCATCCCCCCAGAACCGGTCGAAATCATCGGGACATTTTGTTGCCGGCATGATTTTCTCGGGCGAGAATGCTGCCGTGCATAGACCCACATAGTCCTTGCCACCCACATGTGCGGTGACCTTTAGCCGATAGAAACCCGGAGTCTTCATCGAACCACTCCATTTCATGGTGCCATCCTTCAAGACCACATCCTTTTTCACCACGTCGGGATACATCACGGGACCGGCCTCGTAATCCACTGCGACATTGTCGAGAAGCGTGCCCGACTTCCGCACATTAACGACGAATTGCGCTTTTTCGCCAGTCTTGTAATTCCAGTCCTTGTGGTCGGGAGTAACCGTCACCACGATATTCTTTCCGATTATCTGCGCCATGGCTGGCATCATGGCAAAAATCAGGCAAAAGAGAAGATATGTTTTTTTCATTATGATAGTGATTTGTATTCTTTAATGATGTTGGGTGTCATGCCAATTGTTGTCACTTGCCGATGGCCGCCATGCGGTCCACCTCCGACTTCACCACCTGCAGTGTGGAAGAGTCGGAAGCGAACACAGAATTCAGTCCCTGGTCTTCTTGTGCCGGGTCTCCGGTATAGTCGTCGCCCACTTGCCATTGGTTGTGCTTCGGCTCAGCAAAGCCTCCCCATCCCCAGAAGTTGCAACCGGCGAAGAAGCCACCATTAGTGGCATTGTCGCCAACCAAGGAGAACACAAAGCGGTAGAAATTGTCGCGTCCTGTCGTTGGTGTGTCTTTTGTGAACAGGAAGCCATCGCGCGGATAGCCGAACTCCTCCATCACCAATGGTTTTTTGATACGTGCGCAGATGTCGAGGTGTCGCTCTATGTAGTCCTTTGCCTTCACGCAGCTGGAGTCAACGTCCTCCACGAGATGGTCTTTTCTTGCCCATGACCAGTTGTATGGCCAAAGGTGGATGTTGCAGTAGTCGATGTTGGTGTCGCTGCATATTCTCTCATATGCCTCAAAGTCGCCCTCGCATCCCCATGCGCCCTCACTTCCTACGGAAATGAGGTGGTTGGGGTCGAGCCTGCGGATGAGTGCGGAAGCCTCGGCAAGCCATTTCTCGAAGTCGGGCAAGGCCTCCTTGCTGAACGCCCTGGGCTCATTGCCTATTTGCCATGACATGATGGCGGGGTCGTCCACATATTTCAGTCCTGTGTATTGGTTTGTCCTCCCTATTATGGCCTTCACATAGTCGTAGAAGAGCTGGTGGGCTTTCTCACAACCGGCATATTTCTCCACAAACTTCATGTAAGCAGGGTATCCATCCTCATTGGGTCTTGGAGCCTTGCCTTCGCCGGCATGTTCCAGATAGAATCCATATCCCCCACTCCACTCCCAGGAGTTGTTGAGATAGAGCACAGCCACCATGTCCCTCTTGCCCAATTCCTGCATGAGGAAGTCAAGACCGGCAAGAATGGTGTCGTTGTATACTCCAGGTGCCACTTGCAGTGTGGGTTCCACCTTTGTGGTGACCCCTCTCTCGCCATCGCTTCCAACTAGGATGCGAAGGTTGTCGATGCCCATTTGCTTCATGTAGTCGAGTTCGCGGCACAGGCGGTCTCGGTTGCCACCTTGCCCCTCGCTACCGAGTATGGCTCCATACCAGAAGTTTGTGCCAACGAAATAATACGGTTTTCCGTTGCGCACGAAATGACCATTTTCTACACTTACAAAAGGGTTGCCGACCGGTTCTGTGTTGCATGAACATAGAGTCATGGCCATAGCCAAGAAGAAGAGAATTTTACGCATGTTGATTTTTTTTGCAAAATAAACAAAAAAAAACAACATGGAATAATACTTTAATGACAGAATTTGATACAATT
>CAMJLI010000135.1 GCA_946406585.1 uncultured Prevotellaceae bacterium
ATGATGAGGAAGTCGATGATGTTTTGAATGAATGCGCCATATTTCAGAACGGCTCCTGCAATAGGCTCTCCACCATCCACGGCGGGTATCATCATCTTGTATTCCAGACCAGAGAGGTCGACACCACCTGTAAGCATGCCGATAAATGGCATGAGAACGTCGTCTACCAAAGATGTGACAATCTTGCCGAACGCACCACCGATGATCACACCGACAGCCATGTCCATCACATTGCCCTTCATGGCAAATTCTTTGAATTCTTTAATAAATCCCATAATGTTGATATTTTTAATGAATTAATAATGTGAAACATTCGTATTGTAGAGACTTGACAACAATAGTCATCCTTATTTTGTCATGTTCATTTTGCAATCTTACATTTCCAATCTCAAAAACTACATTTTTTAAGTTTCCAATCAACGATTTTTATTTTATTAATACTCAATCGTGATGCAAAATTAGAAAAAAAATTGTAACTTTGCACGCAAATAAGAAAAAAAATGCACCTGTAAGTAAAATTTTTGAATGTTTCAACTTTTTTCATCAAGGTGATTAGGAATTAAAAGATTTCAAGTGATATTTCCAACCTTTATTAATAAATTACAAAAATGATTAAAATTGCTATTAACGGTTTCGGTCGTATTGGCCGTCTCGCATTCCGCCAAATGTTTGAGGCTGATGGTTATGAAGTAGTCGCTATCAACGACTTGACAAGCCCTAAAATGCTTGCTCACTTGCTGAAGTATGACACCGCTCAGGGTGGTTTCGCCGGCAAGTTCGGAGAAGGCAAGCACACTGTGTCTTTCAAAGACGCTGAAGTGGCTGAAGATGGCAAAACCGTAACTGCTCCTGGTTCAATCACCGTGGATGGTAAAGAAATCACCATCTATGCCAAGCCAAATGCTGCTGAGCTTCCTTGGGGTGAACTCGGTGTTGACGTAGTGCTCGAGTGCACAGGATTCTATACTTCAAAGGCTAAGGCTTCTGCTCATATCGAGGCTGGTGCCAAGAAGGTGGTTATCTCCGCTCCTGCTGGAAAAGACCTTCCAACCATCGTTTACAACGTGAACCACAAGACCCTTACTCCAGAAGACACCGTGATCTCTGCTGCTTCTTGCACAACAAACTGCTTGGCTCCTATGGCTGCAGCTCTGAATGCTTATGCTCCTATCGTATCGGGTATCATGTCGACAATTCACGCTTACACTGGCGACCAGATGATTCTCGACGGCCCACAGCGCAAGGGTGACCTCCGCCGTTCACGTGCAGGTGCTCAGAACATCGTTCCCAACTCAACTGGTGCTGCAAAGGCTATTGGTCTCGTAATTCCTGAACTCAACGGCAAACTCATCGGTTCTGCTCAGCGCGTTCCTACACCTACAGGCTCAACCACTATCCTCATCGCTGTCGTGAAGGGCAAGGATGTTACCATCGAGGGCATCAACGCTGCAATGAAGGCTGCTGCAAATGAGTCTTATGGCTACAACGAGGATCAAATCGTTTCTTCCGACATCATCGGTATGAAGTTCGGCTCACTCTTCGATGCAACACAGACCATGGTATCCAAGATTGACGACGACACCTATCAGGTGCAAGTTGTTTCTTGGTATGACAATGAGAATTCTTACACTTCTCAGATGGTTCGTACCATCAAGTATCTCGCTGAACTCAAATAAAACAATTTCAGTTTCAATAATAATTAGCCGCTCGGTATTGCCGAACGGCTTTTTTTTGCTATTTTTGTAGCCGTTAAGTAGGTGGGCGATAATTCCATGCCTCACTTCACTCTTGATATGTGTCAAATTTTATCGTATGCCTTGCCATGAGTAAGATGATAACAATTCTCGGTCCAACCGCCAGCGGAAAAACCAAGTTGGCGGCAGCCCTCGCAGCTGACATAGGGGCTGAAATCATCAGTGCTGACAGCAGGCAGGTATATCGGCGGATGGACATAGGGACAGGAAAAGACCTGGAAGACTATGTGGTGAATGGCAAAACCATACCATGCCATCTCGTTGACATCTGCGAACCTGGCACACGATACAACCTGTTTGAGTATCAGAGGGACTTCCTCGAAGCCTACGAAGACATCACTCAAAGGGGTGTGAACGTCATACTGTGTGGAGGGACTGGGCTATATCTTGAATCAGTTCTTGGAGGATACCATCTTTCGCCTGTGCCGCAAAACGACAAATTGAGGCAGCAGTTGGCAGACAAGTCGCTTGAAGAGCTCACAACCATGCTTGAAGACTTGAAGAGACGCAACGGGAGCAACATGCACAACAAGACTGATGTGGACACGGCACAAAGAGCTATAAGGGCAATAGAAATAGAACAATACAACCTGAACAATCCCGTGCCCGACAGAGTGTTCCCGCAAATCGATTCTCTCATCATAGGGGTGGACATACCAAGGGAGGAGCGAAGACAGCGGATTACCGCAAGGCTGGAAGAGAGGATGAATAATGGCATGGTGGAAGAGGTGAAGGCACTTCTTGATAGTGGGATACCACCGGAAAACCTAATATACTATGGCTTGGAATACAAGTTCGTTACAGAGTATGTCACGGGAATGAAAAGTCGTGAGGAAATGTTGCGGCAATTGGAAATAGCCATACACCAGTTCGCCAAAAGGCAAATGACATGGTTCAGGGGCATGGAGAGAAAAGGGTTTGTCATTCACTGGGTGGATGCCTTGAAACCCATGAATGAAAAAATCCTTATCATAAAGGAAATGATCAAAAACGATATTTAGAACTCATCTGACATATTATGCCATCAGACAACAGCAACAAGTGGGGTATTGTTTTTTGCCCGAAAAGTGGTGCTTTCAGACCAAAATCCAAATGGGAAAAAGTGGAGAAGTGTCTGAAAGACAGAGGAGTCGACTATGACTTCGTACAGAGCGAGAATTCCAACAGTGTAGACCGGTTGGTCAAAATGATGATCAACAATGGATACAAGACATTGGTTGTCGTGGGAGGTGATTCTGCTCTCAACGATGCCATCAACTGTCTCATGCAATTTCCTAAAGATGTGAGGGAGTCCATCTCGTTGGGGGTGATTCCCAATGGACTGATGAACGACTTCACGCATTTCTGGGGCATACAGGAAAATGAGCTGGAACGGTGCGTAGACATCATAATGAAAAAAAGGGTGAGAAAGGTGGACCTGGGGTGCATTCGCTATACAAACGAGAAGAATGAGCGATGCCACAGATATTTCCTTAATTGCCTCTGTATTGGCCTGGTGGCATCGGTTATAAGGCAACGAAGGCGCTCAAGCGGTGCTTTTGGATGGCGTAAGCTGGCCTTCATACCATCATCTCTGCTGATGATTTTCCAGCGCCTTGAATATAAAATGCGATTGAAAATAGATACAGAGGTCATCGACAGAAAGGTGATGACTGTATGTGTAGGAAATGCACAAGGTTATGGCTTCACACCCAATGCGGTGCCTTACAATGGGTTGCTCGATGTCTCTGTGGTGTATCATCCTGAGGTGGCTCAACTGATAGAAGGATTCTATCTGCTCTATAGTGGCAAGATCCTAAACCATAGAAGTGTGCATCCTTATCGTACAAGGGAGATTATTGTAGACAAGGCGGAGCGGGCGCTTGTCGGTATCGACGGACGCATTATGAACACCCCTGTTGGGCCGTTTCGTATCAGTGTTGAGCAGGAGGTGCTTAATTTCATAATTCCTTGATTCCATCCAACTATTGGTGCTTGTGTCAGAAACAAGAATGGATGGTGTTCTTGTGACATGACAAACAAAAAACTCCCCATTCAAATTCTTGAGTGGGGAGCTTGTTGTAACGATGTATATGGCTATGCGCGATACGACTCCAAGTCTTCTGCCTTGAAGTTCTTGATGAAATGATAATGGCCACAGCACTCTGCTTCGGCATGGCGAACATATACTTGGGCACTTTTGGCGAATAGTTCAGGAGCGCGTGTTGCATCGTCGATGATCAATAGCGACATGATGATGTCGGCTGTCATCTCATAAAGACGACGAGCAACAAAGTCTGTTTTTTCCTGGTTGTTTTCTGTCTTGACTTCACCAAGCACTTCCTCGTATTGTGGAACAAGGGCGGCAACACGGTCCTTCAATGGCTTCATTTCCTCTGACACTTCTCCTTCTAGCATCTCCTTGATGATGGAAAGGTATGTGCCGTTGGTGATGTAGCGTTGTGCTGCAACCACTTGCAATTGTGTGGTGCCTTCATAAATGGAGAAGATGCGGGCATCACGATACAGACGCTGGCTCTTGTATTCCATGATGAAGCCAGAACCACCATGTATGGAAATGGCATCGTATGCGTTCTGATTGGCATATTCTGAGTTCATGCCCTTGGCCAAGGGTGTGAAGGCATCAGCTAGGCGGGTGTATTTCTTGAGTTCCTGCCTCTCTTCGGCCGTGAGTTGCTTCGTCTCACGCTGAATGTCCTCCAATGCTTTGTATATGTCCACATAACGAGCTGTCTGATAGAGCAGCGAACGACCAGCATCAAGCTTTGCCTTCATTCGTGAGAGCATGTCGTAGACTGCGGGGAAGCCAATGATTTTTTGTCCGAATTGTGCTCTTTCCTTGGCATATTTCAGACCTTCGTTGTATGCCTCTTGCTCCACGCCCACGCTCTGTGCGGCAATGCCCAAACGGGCACCATTCATCAGTGCCATCACATATTTGATGAGGCCCAGGCGGGTGCTGCCGCAAAGTTCGGCTTTTGCATTCTTGTATGTCAATTCGCATGTTGGGGAACCATGAATGCCGAGCTTGTGCTCGATGTGGCGAACGTCCACTCCACCATTGCGCTTGTCGTAGATGAACATCGACAAGCCTCGTCCATCGCGTGTGCCTTCTTCTGAACGTGCAAGGACAAGGTGTATGTCGCTGTCGCCGTTGGTGATGAAACGCTTCACGCCGTTAAGACGCCAGCAGTTCTCCTTCTCGTCAAAGGTGGCTTTGAGCATCACGCGCTGCAGGTCGCTGCCTGCATCTGGCTCGGTGAGGTCCATCGACATGGTCTCGCCTGCACATACGCGGGGAATGTATTTCTGGCGTTGTTCTTCAGAGCCAAACTCATACAAGGTGTCGATGCATGACTGGAGGCTCCAGATGTTTTGGAAACCGGCATCGGCTGCCGAAATCACCTCGCTCAGCATGGAGAAGGTCACGTTGGGCAGGTTCAGGCCGCCATAACGACGGGGCATGGACACGCCATGAAGGCCGGCCTTGCGGGTGGCTTCTATGTTTTCAAATGTCTTTGAGGCGTATATCATGCGCCCATTTTCCAAATGAGGACCTTCAAGATCCACCGACTCTGAGTTGGGCTCCAAGATGTTGGCTGCCACGTCGCCTGTGATGTCGAGGATGCGCTTGTAATTCTCGATGGCATCCTCGTAGTCGATGGGAGCATCCGGATATGTTGCTGCATCAGCATAATTGCGCTCCTTCAAATCGACGATGCGCTTCATCAATGGATGGTTAAGATGGAAACCAATCTCTGGGTGGTCACTATAATAGTTTGCCATAATTCTTATTTTTTATTGACGAAGTCTTTGAAGGTGTCGTAAAAACGTATTGCAAAGAAGATTGCAAACACCTCATCCAATATTCTGCGCCACAATGCATGGTCGGTTCTCAGTGAGAAATACATCAAGACCACAACGCATGCAGCACAGAGAATCATGTATACGACTTCTTTTTTCATTTATTTCGAGTTTTGCTTATAGTATTTGATCAGCTTGGGAACAACCTCTTCAAC
>CAMJLI010000136.1 GCA_946406585.1 uncultured Prevotellaceae bacterium
TTTTTGGGCAACATGTCCATCACGGTGTCGATGTCCTTGTCGTCCACCATGCCGAAGACGATGCGCAGCTGTCGGCATGGCTGGCTTGCTATTTGCGGTGCCAGATATTGCCATCCTCCGACGTTGTGGCCGGTGTCGCACACCACTTTCGGACTGTCGCCTATCTTTTGCCAGCGGCCCATCAGTCCTGTGGCGTCGCACACGCCAGACAGGCCTTTTGCAATGTCTTTGTCGCCAATCTTCAGTCCGGACTGTCGGAGCAGCGGTATGGCGTTCAGTATGGTGTTGGTGTTCTTTGCTTGGTAGTCGCCGCCCAGTTCTCCGTGAATCATGCCATGGTGGCGTGTGGCGTAGTCGATGCCACACGTGGCGGTGGGTGTGGCTGAAATCACTTCTGGCTGGTCTTCTGCAAAGATGATGGGTGAACTCATCTCCTTTGCTTTCTCCTCAAACACTTGTCGGGTTTCCTCGTCGTATTCCCCGATGAGGGTGTTTACTCCATGTTTGATGATGCCGGCCTTTTCTGTTGCTATCTGCGCGAGTGAGCTTCCAAGAAGTTGGGTGTGGTCCTTGGAGATGTTGGTTATGATGGAGAGGATGGGAGTGATGATGTTGGTGCAGTCGAGTCTGCCGCCAAGGCCTACCTCCACCACGGCGATGTCCACTTTTTTCTCATTGAAAAATTCAAATGCCATTGCAGTGGTGAGTTCGAAGAATGACGGGTGGAGGGGTTCGAAAAAAGAGCGGTGCTGTTTCACGAAACCCATGACGAAAGCCTTGCTTGCCATTTTCCCGTTCACGCGTATGCGCTCGCGGAAGTCCACCAGGTGTGGCGAAGTGTATAAGCCCACTCTGTAGCCAGCTGCCTGCAGGATGGCGGCAAGTGTGTGTGATACCGAACCTTTGCCGTTGGTGCCGGCCACATGGATGGTGAGGAAATTCCGATGTGGGTGTCCGAGGTGTTCGTCGAGGGCGTGAGTGTTGTATAGTCCCTCTTTATAAGCACCCACCCCAATCTTCTCGAAGACTGGGGTGCTGTTGTATAGGTATTCCACGGTTTGTTCGTAGTCCATGGCAAATGTCAGTTGAAGTAGTTCTTGAATCTCTGGAAGATGCTTTGCTTTGTGGATTTGTCGCTCTTGAAATTGTCGCTGTGCTGCATCTTCTGCAGTGCTTCCTTCTCTTCCCTCGACAAGGTCTTAGGCACGTATACGCTGATGTTGACGATGATGTCGCCCGTGCCTCTGCCATAGCCTTGCACGGCAGGCAATCCCTTGCCTCTCAGTCGTTTGGTGGTGCCTGGCTGGATGCCCGGCTCAAGGTTTATTTTCAGCGACTTGCCTTCCACTGTAGGGATTTTCACCTCTCCTCCCAAGGCGGCGGTGGGGAAGTCGAGCAGCAGGTTGTATATCAAGTCGTTGTCTTGGCGTATGAAGGTTTCGTTTTCTTCTTCAGAAATGAACACCTGTATGTCGCCGGCGATGCCGTTGTGGGGTCCTGCATTGCCCTTGCCTTGTATGGTGAGCACCATGCCGTCGGCCACTCCTGCGGGTATCTTGACCTCCACCACTTCTTCGCCCTTTATCACGCCGTCGCCACCGCATTCCTTGCATTTGTTCTTTATGATGGTGCCTTCGCCGTGGCATGTGGGGCACGGGCCTTGCGTCTGCATGATGCCGAAGAGGGTCTGTTTCGTCTGCACGGTGTATCCGCTGCCGTGGCATGTGCTGCAAGTCTCAGGGGTGCTGCCTGCCTCTGCCCCTGTGCCGTGGCAATGTGGGCAGGCGATGTCCTTTTTCACGCGGAACTTCTTTGTCACGCCTGTTGACACCTCTTGCAGGTTGAGCTTCACTTTCAGGCGCAGGTCGCCGCCACGGTATTTGCGCTGGCTGCTGCCGCCGCGACTGCCTCCAAAGCCTCCGAAGCCTCCAAAGCCTCCGCCTTCGAAGACGCTGCCGAACATCGAGAAGATGTCGTCCATGGTGAAGCCGCCACTGCTGAAGCCGCCAAAGCCGCCGGGGGCGTCGAAGCCGAATTGGTCGTACTGCTGGCGCTTCTTGGGGTCGTGGAGCACGTCGTATGCCTCGGCGGCTTCCTTGAACTTCTCTTCGGCCTCCTTGTTGTCGGGGTTGCGGTCGGGGTGATATTTGATGGCTATCTTACGATAGGCTTTCTTGATGTCTTCTTCTGATGCGTTTTTGTCCACACCAAGTACCTCGTAGTAGTCTCTTTTGTTTGCCATTGTATTTCTTGTTGCTTGACGGGTTGATTGTCACGGCTTATTGTCCCACTGCCACCTTGGCATAGCGGATTACCTTGCCGTTGAGTGTATAGCCTGTCTGTATGCTGTCGATGACCTTGCCTTTTTTGTCATCGCCCATGCCAGGCACCATGGCGACGGCCTCGTGGTAGTCGGTGCTGAAGTCCTTGCCTTCGGTATCGATGCGCTCCACGCCTTCTCCTTTCAGAATGTTCATGAATTTCTTGTATATCAAGTCCATGCCTTCGCGCAGCGCCTCCACGTCTTCGGTCTTCTTGCCGTTTTCGATGGCACGCTCCATGTCGTCGATGACAGGGAGGATCTTGGTAATGGTCCTTTCTCCACCGTTGAGTATCAGTTCTGCCTTTTCCTTCATGGTGCGCTTGCGGTAGTTTTCAAACTCTGCCACCTTGCGCAAGTATTTGTCGTTCAGCTCTTCGATTTTCTCTTGAGCTGCTTCCAATGGGTCTTTGGCTTCAGCCTCTTCTGTCACTTCGGCTTGTGGTTCTTCGGCTTTGCCTTCCTCACCTTGTTCCTCTGTGGCCTGGGTGTCTTTCAACTCCTCTTCCTTTTCGTCTATTTCTTTCTTTTCGTTTTCGTCCATGATCGTAGGTTTTTGTTTCTTCTCTTTGTCCTGCAAAAAACTTGCCAAACTTGAAAAATGTTGGGCAAGTTTCTTGATTTTCCGCTTTTTTGTGCTCATGTGCCAGTCTCGACAGTTGTTTTTTTATTTTGCGGCGTACATTCTCTCCTTTTGTTCCTTTATGGCTTCGTCATAGATGTAGTCGTCGTATTGCATCAGTTTGTCGATGGTGCCGCTTGGTGTCAGTTCGATGATGCGGTCTGCCACTGTCTGTATGAACTCATGGTCGTGGCTTGCAAAGAGGATGTTGCCCTTGAAGGTGACGAGGTTGTTGTTGAATGCCTGTATGCTTTCAAGGTCGAGGTGGTTGGTTGGTGTGTCGAGAATGAGGCAGTTGGCATTTTTCAGTTGCATTCGTGCTATCATGCATCTCATTTTCTCTCCACCGCTGAGCACGCAGACCTTTTTCTCCACCTCTTCTTGCTTGAAGAGCATTCGTCCGAGATAGCCTTTCATCATCACCTCGTTGCCCACGCCGAATTGTCCGAGCCAGTCCACCAGGTTGAGGTCGCTCTTGAAGAACTCGGTGTTGTCCAATGGCAGGTAAGCCGTGGTGATGGTGATGCCCCATTTGTATGTTCCGGCATCAGCTTGGCGGTTGCCGTTGATGATTTCGAAGAGGGCGGTCATCGCTTTTGGGTTGTGGCTGAGGAACACCGTCTTCTGGCCTTTCTCAATATTGAAGCTCACATTGTCGAAAAGCACCGTCCCGTCGGTGTCAACGGCTTTCAGGCCTTCCACCTCAAGGATTTGGTTGCCTGGCTCTCTTTCCATGGCGAACAAAATGCCGGGGTATTTGCGTGATGATGGGCGTATCTCGTCCACCGTGAGTTTTTCCAGCATCTTCTTTCGGCTGGTGGTCTGCTTGCTCTTTGCCACATTGGCAGAGAAGCGGCGGATGAACTCTTCCAGTTCCTTGCGCTTCTCCTCGGCTTTCTGGCGCTGGTTTTGTGCCTGTCTTAGGGCGAGCTGCGAACTCTGATACCAGAAGGAGTAGTTGCCGGCGAAGACTGTCACCTTTCCGAAGTCTATGTCAACTGTCTGCGTGCTCACTGCATCGAGGAAGTGGCGGTCGTGGCTCACCACGAGCACTGTCTCCTCCACGTTGCTGAGGTATTCTTCCAACCATTGCACCGTGTCGAGGTCGAGGTCGTTGGTAGGCTCGTCGAGCAACAGGTTGTCTGGGTGTCCAAAGAGGGCCTTTGCCAGCATCACGCGCACCTTCTCGTTGTTAGACAGTTCGCTCATCAGCTTGCCATGCAGGTGTTCCTTGATACCTAAGTTGGAAAGCAGCATGGCGGCATCGCTCTCGGCGTTCCATCCGTCCATCTCTGCAAATTTCTCCTCCAGTTCTGCCACGCGGTTGCCGTCTTCATCGTTGAAGTCGGCTTTCATGTAGAGGGCTTCGCGCTCCTTCATGTTCTGCCACAATGGCTGGTGTCCCATCAGCACGGTGTCGAGGACGGTGAATTCGTCGTACTTGAAGTGGTCTTGGTCGAGAACGGAGAGGCGTTCTCCGGGACCTAACTCCACAGTGCCTTTGTTGGGTTCCAGCTCACCGCTGATGGCCTTGAGCAGTGTAGACTTGCCGGCACCATTGGCACCAATGACTCCATAGATGTTTCCGGCGGTGAATTTGATGTTTACGTCTTTGTAAAGGGTTCTCTTGCCGAATTGTATGGCAAGATTAGTCACTGTTATCATTTCTCTTTTTGTTGAATTTCTTTGCTTTCAATGCTTTTCCTTCGTTCTCTCTGAATATGCGTCGCCTGTTTCGTAGGCCGTTGTCCTTTTCGCCGGCAAAGGTACGAAAAAAAAAGAATATATGGATAAAACTCTTGAAAATAGTTAAGTAGGTGTTCATAATTGAACATGGTCACCCTTGAGAAGTGTGCCAAAAGCAAAGTGAATAGGGGTTCCCCCTTGCGATAGTAGGGATTTCCCCTTATATGATAGGGAAAACCTTTCTTATTTATTAAGGATGATATGTTTCTTTGCAGATAGTTTTTTGTAAAAGCCTTTTTAAGCAAATTCAGCCATCGTCGAAATCAACCAAACCCAATATAACGATGAAAAAGAAACTACTATCCATCATGATGCTGCTGTCCATCATGCTCTGCGCAAATGCGCAGAAGAACAGCTCCTCCCCAAAACAGCTGCCTCAGCCCATTCAGGAGCTAATTGAAAACATGGTTTATGTGGAGGGCGGCACGTTCACCATGGGAAGCAACTTGGAACGACAAGAACTTGAATTTGGAAAAGAGGACCCAGAACATCAGGTTACCGTCAGTCCTTTCTTCATCTGCCGCTATGAGGTGACTCAGGATGTGTGGGATGCAGTAATGGGTAATAACAAGTCGCCTATAAAAGGTGCGAAACTGCCCGTGGGTGACGTTTGCTGGGATGACTGCCAGGAATTTGTCCTAAAACTCGTTCTCATGACTGGCGTTAACTTCCGCCTTCCCACAGAGGCTGAGTGGGAGTTCGCTGCCCGTGGAGGCAACAAGAGCCGTCACACCAAATACAGTGGGAGCAACACAATAGACTCTGTGGCGTGGTACCAATTCAACAGCGGCAACAAACTGCATACCGTGGGCCAGAAGGCGCCCAACGAACTGGGCCTATACGACATGAACGGCAATGTATGGGAATGGTGTTACGACTATTATGACCGTTATGACAAATCTGCCCAGACC
>CAMJLI010000137.1 GCA_946406585.1 uncultured Prevotellaceae bacterium
TATAGCGATAGGGGGGCGTTTCGTGATGATGACATGCCCGAAGGACTTCAATGGCTCTTGCAGACTTACGAGGAGCAGATAGGGCATGTGCGTGAACTGTCTGGACAGCATGGGATGCGGCAGAACCAAAGGACGGCTTCGCAAACGGCATCAGTGAGGCACAACATCGAGCCGCTCATGTCTACGTTGTGGAACCAAGGATATCCTTACAACTTGCTATGTCCTCAGTATTACAACCAAGACGGTTCTTTGGGCGACCGTTGCGCAACCGGGTGCGTTGCCACAGCCATAGCCCAGGTGATGGCCTATTACAGATACCCGGAGGCCACCATCCGCACCATCCCTGGCTATGTGCAGCATTTCTCCACCAACCAAGGGGATAAGAACGTGCAGTTGAGAAATGTCCCCTCCAATTCTGTCATAGACTGGAGTAACATGCTCGATGTGTATGGCAATCAAGACAATGCACAGCAGCAACAAGCCGTGGCGCAGCTGATGTACTGGGTGGGACTGGGTTGCAAGATGGGGTACGGGCCATCATCGGCTGCCGGATTCCCTGAAGCGGTGAACGCCTTGAAAAGATATTTCGGCTATGATGACGGCACACACATCGAAAGCAGGTCAAACCACACCATACAGAGTTGGAACGATTTGCTATACAATGAGTTGGAGACAGGCCATCCTATCGCTTTTGCGGGCACTAACAGCGGTGGCGCCCATGCCTTCGTGCTCGATGGATATGATGTCGACGGACTGTTCCATGTGAATTGGGGATGGGGTGGCATGGACAACGGTTATTTCAGAATCGATGTCCTCGACCCCGACGACAACTCAGGCATAGGTGCTTCATCTACTCCTGGAGGCTACAATATGGGGCAGGATGCCATCATCGGCATGAGGCTGCCTGATGATGTGACTGCTCCTGCAGATGCTTACAAACTCACAGTGAACGACTGGGATATCAAGCGCGGCAATGTCTTTTTTGCCAACTACGTGAATTGGTCAGGAGTGGATGCCGACTGGAATGTGGGCATTGCACGGGTGAATGCCGATGGCTCGTTGTCTATCATGGGAAATGAAGCGACCACGCATCTCAACCAAAACACTTACCAAGGGTTTGAGTTTGCTGTAAAAGGCCTCACACAGGGCTCCCATCGCATCGTGCCGGTGAGCAAGCGCACCACCGACCAGCAATGGCAGACTCATGTGAATCCCGACATCAGCTATGTGGAAGCCAATGTGGATGCCGATGGGCAGGCCACTCTAACAATTCATCCCATTCAGCAAGTGGAAGTGACGGAAATATTCTTCCCAAGCGACCACCGCAAGGGCAATGACCAACAGGTGTGTGCCACCTTCCGAAATCACGGAGAGGAATACTATCATGAGGTGTTCTTGTTCGCAGGAACCAACAACCAGATGGGACAGACCTTTTGTCGCACTGCAGTGGCCTTGGCGGTAGACAGCGAGGCTGCGGCGACATTCCATTTCACACCAGACCGCAGCGGCACATGGTCGGTGTGGCTGGCAGCCGACGACAGAGGAAACCGCATTTTGGGAAAGGGCGAGGTTGCCATCACTGATGAGGGCGTTGCCAATTCCGATGCATTGCGCTTTGTGTCAATGACGGTGGAGAACCGTACCAACAATATGATCTACGGCAATTGCGCCCAGGGCAAGGTCACCGTTGTCAATCAGGGCAAGCAAGACTACGACGGAAAGATACGCCTATGGCTGTTCAAGTTGGCTGCCGATGGATATTATTACGGCGTGTCAAGTGTATACAAGTCCATTCAAGCCGCTCCAGGAAAGATGGCTAAGGCTGATTTCTTCTTCGACCATCTTGACATGGATGCCACCTACACCATGAGCATTCTTTATGAGAAGGGTGGTGACATACTCGATGGGGGACTAAAACCTATGGGAACGACGAAGAAAGGAATTGTTTGCTGGCTAAGTGACAAGACTCTGAAAGGCTTGCCTCCCAGCTCGTCGTTGAACTGCCCCTCGAATGCCTTGGCGATAGACATGAGCGGTATGGGTGGAATGGTTGCCTCTGTTCACCCCAACGACAACCCCAACACTCTTTATATCCTCGACCCTGATGCTTCTTTGCCTGAAGGACTGGAGGATGCAAATGTTGTGAGGGGCAATCATGCACAGACAATACACCTCGTCGATGGCAGGGGATTTTTCTCTCCCATTGCATTCACCGCCTCGGACATTTCATTCCAAAGCATGCCCGCCGAAGGGAGATGGCAGACGGTGGCGTTGCCGTTTTCTCCGGAGAGCATCCCCTCGGGCATGGAGGTGATGGAGTTCACTTCTGTTGATGACAACGGCATGCCTGTCTTCACCGCGACGCACTCCATGCAGCGCCAAATACCTTACCTTTTCCACATCGATGGTGGCAATCCACTCACGTTGATCTCTCATGACGCGAGAATCTCTCCCACGCTTTCTGTCGCGATGGTGGTGGGAGCTGGCGAGACTCGGTTCTGTGGAACGACAATGGGTGAGACACACAGTGATGTGATGATGCTCAATGCAGAAGGCGATGCTTTCGTCTACACGCCCGGTCAGGTGAAGGTACTACCATTCAGGGCCTATTTCTCCATGCCTGGCACTGACAGCATCATGTTGCCTGATGCAATGCCCGATGGAATGGCAAAAATAAAGGTCACTGACAGAAGCGATGAACCTCTTTACAACTTGAACGGCCAACGGGTGAGCGTTCCGCAGAGAGGCATATATATAAAAAACGATAAAAAGATAATGGTATGGTAAGGATATGGATGGTTTTCCTCTTGTCCCTCATTTTTGGTGAGGCTAAGGCTGTTCGTACGGAGTCCCTTTTGTCGCCCAACGGAGAAATAAAGGTGGATGTCACTATTTCCGATAGCCTGTGGTTCATGGTCAGCAAAGGGGATGAGCGCATCATCAGATCTTGCGCGATATCCCTGCAACTCCCCAAACTGCAGGCTGGTGTAAGTCCACGACTAAAAAGTGTGAAAAAAGATCGTGTTGACGAGTATTTGCACAATCGGGTTCCCATAAAGAATGCCATAAAACAAAACAAGGCGTCACGGCTCACATTGTCATTTCATGGGAATTACGGTGTGGAATTCCGTGCTTATGACAATGCTGTGGCCTACAGGTTCATCATCAAGGGAAAAGGATTGACCGAGGTGATGGACGAGGGGATGAACCTTGACTTCCTCACTCCACTTACTGCCCATATCTCCAAGACAAATTCGGGATTTTGGACTTCCTATGAGTCTCCCTATTCTCATGTTTCCACAAGCGACTATGGTGCTGATGACGAGATGACCTACTTGCCCGTGTTATTGGAAACTTCACGTGGCACCAAAATATTGTTTTCAGAAACCGACGTGAGGGACTATCCTGTCATGTTTCTCAAAGGCACCGCAAACCACGGACTGCAAGCCGTCTTTCCAAGGTCGCCCAAGAAATGGGAACCTTATGGCGACAGGGGGTTCATGGTCACGGAAGAGCAGCCTTATATCTCATCCACCTCCGCCAACCGTACTTTGCCATGGCGCTTTCTTGTCATTGGCGACGATGCCGTGATTGCCTCCAACGAGATGGAACGCATTCTTGGCGGGGAATGTGAGATGGATGATACAAGCTGGATAAAGCCGGGGAAGGTGAGTTGGGACTGGTGGAACCATTGGACGGTGTGGAACGTGGATTTCGTAACAGGCATCAACAACGACACTTATCGCTACTTCATCGATTTCGCCTCCAAATATGGCATAGAGTATATCCTGCTCGACGAGGGGTGGTGCAAAGACGTGAACGACCCGTACACTACACGTGACAATATCGATGTGAGGCAACTGGTGGAATATGGACGGCAAAAAGGGGTAGGGGTGATGCTTTGGCTTACTTGGCTCGTGGTGGAAACCCACATGGACCTCATAGCGCATTATGCCGACTTGGGGGTTAAGGGCCTGAAAATCGACTTCATGGACCACAGCGACCAATGGATGGTGAACTTCTATGAGCGCGTGGCCAAAGAGTGTGCGCGCCATAAGATGATTGTCGATTTCCATGGGTCGTTCAAACCGGCTGGATTGGAGGTCAGATACCCCAACGTGATTTCTTATGAGGGTGTGCTCGGGATGGAGCAGGGAAGAGGCTGCCACCCCGACAACACGATATGGCTGCCTTTCATCCGCAATGCCGTGGGACCGATGGATTTCACACCTGGTTCAATGGCATCGGCTCAACCTGAGGACAATAGTGGGACCGGGTCGCTGCCCATGGGAAGCGGCACCCGCGCTTACCAAATGGCTCTCTATGTGGTTTTCGAGAGTGCCTTGCAGATGCTTGCCGACAGTCCTACACGATACATCAACGAGGAAGTGTGTACCCGATTCATAGCCATGGTGCCCACTACATGGGACGAATCAAGGGTTCTCTCCGCCAAGGCGGGCAGCCATTATGTGGTGGCTCGAAGAAAAGGCAAACGGTGGTTTATGGGTGCCATCACAGGCAGCAAGCCTCAGGAACTGGCCATCAGCCTCGACTTCCTGAAAGAGCCGGGAGAACTACATTTCTTTCAGGATGGTGTCAACGCTCACCGCATAGCCGTAGACTACAAGCAAGGGTGCCGTCACGTGATGCCATCCGACTCCTTGCATCTCCACTTGTCAAGAAACGGTGGTTGGTGCGGAGTGGTTGAATGCAAAGACTGACATGGCCAACAATAAAGGAATAGCCTGTTTCAACACTATCGACTTTTCCTTATGATCATTCTCTTTCCTTTTCTCCTATCATGCGGAGAAACTTTCCATCGAGGGAATAAGCCTTACTGACGGAATACCGTCCGTCATCATCGTAACCATAGGAGGCGGCGACAATCTCTTTCTTTTCCCAGTCAAGACTTACCACGCCCTCTGAGGATGGCAGCTGCATGGCTGTGCCTTCATAGGGGGCGATGATGTATGTCCAGATATTGCGCCCATCAGGACAACCCTCAACAATCACCCTGCCAACATCGCCTGGTGCTATCATTGCCTTGTCGGCTGCTGCAATCTGAGTGAGTGGGACACGGATTGCATCGGCGTCATTGTCACTCATCTTTTCCCACTGGGGTGCGGCATTGGGATTGGTCACGCAGACCTTGATGACAGTGCCCACACGCTCGTCGGCAAGCCATACTGACTTCACGTCTTCCATGTCACCCTCTACGCTTGATGGCTTGTCCACGTTGATATAAACGGCATATTGGAAATAGGAGTCTTGCTGGCGGACAGCGGTTTTGGGCATTTCCCCAATGTCGAGCAATTCCACCTCCATGCTGTCTTTGATTCCCGTGGAGGCTTGTTTTGACGTGTCAAGGGAAGCATCTTTGTACAGGCCATCCACCGGCTCTTTCACGAGATAATCTGCAGAATCACGTTCCATTCCCGGACCGTCGAGAATCTGACTTTTGATTTTCTTGCAACCCACTAATGCCATCGCAACAAGCGCAAAAGCAACTATCATTACGTTTGTCATCTTATTCATGATAGTAACTGCTCAGTCATGTGCCATGACTTCTTAGGAGGTGGGAACAGCACCTCCT
>CAMJLI010000138.1 GCA_946406585.1 uncultured Prevotellaceae bacterium
AACAACATTATACACTAACAATAAATTATTATTACTATGGCATACGTAATTGGTGAAGACTGCATCGCATGCGGCTCATGTATCAGTGAGTGTCCAGTTGAGGCTATCTCAGAGGGCGAAATCTACAAGATTGATCCAGATCTTTGCACCGAGTGTGGAACTTGTGCAGACACTTGTCCCAACGAGGCTATCAGCCTGCCTTAATTGGATGGTATCAAGACATACAGGGTTTCGGTTTGCCGAAACCCTTTTTTTGTGCGCATGGCATGGCAGATGCCGTTTTTGTCTAATTGACAAGACATGAAAAATCCCGCAGTAGAGTGCTGCGGGATTTATTGTCAAGTCATTTGGATTGTACAAGTAACTTGCTTATTCTTCGATTCCGAGAGCCTTCTTGGCAAGGCTGTCGTTAGGATCCATGTCATAGACAGTCTGGAAGTAAGGCTTTGCTGCATCCAAGTCGTTCTTGCTTGCCCAGTAGATGTAACCCAATTCCTTGCTGCCAGCCTTGAGATAATACTTTTCGTTGTCTGTCAGCTCGGTCTTGGCCTTGAGGTTGTCGAGCAGGCGGCTGTAGTTGCTTATTGCCTCATCATCAAGCTCCAGCACGAAAGCCTGGTGTCCTTTGTTATACAGGGAGTAGTTCTCTGTATGTGGGAACTTGGCCACCATCTTGTTGTAAACCTCCACGGCACTTGCCCAGTTGGCAGCTTTCTCAGTATTAGCCTTTGCCACCAGCTTGTTGTATTCCTCAGTCATGGCTTTCTTTGCCTTGGCGTCAGTCTCCTCGTCCATTCTCTTCTTGAATTCATCGGCTTCATCCTTTGCAGCCTTTATCTTCTTGAAGTAGATGTTGGCCAGGTTGTCATAGTCCATGGCTTCCACCTTCGGGTTCTTGTCGAGGTACATCTGGCTGTATTCCAAAGCCTTGTCGCTGTTGCCCATTGTCTGGTAAACCTCGGAAATATTCCGCAAGTTGGCGTATGTGGTGTTGTCAACAGAGAAAGCCTTCTCGAATTTCTCAATGGCTTCTTCGTATCTGCCGGCTTCTTGCAAGGCACGTCCGTAGTAGGTGTAGTCGTTGGAGCGTTTCTCTACGTTGCTGTTGATGAGCTGCTCGGCATATTTCACGCCCTCAGCGGCATTCTTGCCTTCCACGGCATTGAACATGGCGAGACGGATGAAACCATCGTTTTTCGGGAATCTTTGGATAGCCTTCTTAGCCACTTCAAGACCTTTGTCATATTTGCCGGTGGAGAATGCAGCAAGTGCATATTCTGCGATATAGCTTTCAGAAATGGTGTTGATGTTAGCATTGCTGAACGACTCAAGAGCCTTTTCGTCGTTGCCTGCTTCATAATAGTTGTGTCCCATTTCTGCATCAACAGGATACTCGGGCACTTTTACACGCAGTTCCTGCATCACTCTTTCCGACTCTTGTGGAGAGCGCTTGCGGTAAACGTTGGCATATCTCAGGTAGCCATTGGGGTTCTTTGGGTCGATGGACATGGCTTGCTGATACCACATGGCAGCGTTGCCGCCATCGTCCTTCAAAGCCTCGACGTCGCCTTTGAGCACATAAGCCTCGCCAAAATTCTTGGCTCTCTTTATGGCCAGGTCGGCACAAGCCACAGCTTGGTCGTAGTTTTTCACTGCCAGATATGCTTCGCCCAGAGCCACCATGGCTTTAGGGTCTTTCTTGAACGATTTCATGTAGTCTTTCACCACTTGCTTGGCTGAGGCGGTACCCGAAGGATCGCTCTTGAGTGCTTGAGACACTGCATTGATGGCAGACGCGTAGTCTTGTGCCATCACAGGAGCAGACATTCCGAGAACGAGTGCTCCCATCACGAGGTATTTTACTGCTTTCATCTTAGTTGAATATTATGTAATATGATGTTGTCAATTTTATGATGTAGTTTCTTGTATAATGTTTAAATCGTTATTGTTTTTTCACATTTACGTATTTGATGACGATGTCGCCACGATAGGGCAGCAGTCCTGCGCGCTTCACTATGAGTTGTCCTTCCGGCTTCGTGGTGTAGTTGGCGAAGCTCCAAGGCAGTTTGCGTGGTGGGTCTACGCATATTGCATATATGGTTCGTGCGAATGGGTATCTGCCATCGAGCAGGTATGCGGCGTAAGGTTTCCAGCTGTTGCTCTTTGTTGCTTCGTCTTTGAAGCTGACACCCATCACGCGCACTTTGTTTATGAAGGTGAGGTTGGTGGTGTCGTTTTTGTCGTTCAGCCAGTTGGAGCCAATCACGCCGATGGCGTTGGGTGTGTTGTGTACATATTCTATCACCTCGGCGCTGGTTTTAGCAGCAGTGACGTTGGGATTGTCGATAGGTTTTCCGTCAAGGATGGAGTCCACCACATAGTGTAGTGTTGCAGATTCCTTGTTGTCGAAAACCACGTTGAAGTCGCCGAGTTTGGAGTTCTTGTAAATCTCGTTCCACTTGGTCACTTCTCCGTTGAGAATTCGTTTGATGTCCTTCACCGAGATGCAAGAGTCGTTGTTGTTGGGATTTATGATGAGTGCCAGGGCATCGTATCCTATGGGGAATACTGCTGGCAGTTGGTTTTTCGTCTTCAGGAAGGCCACCTCGCTGTCTTTCAGCGGTCTGGTGGTGAAGAAGAGGCATGTCTCCATGTCGCGGATAAGTTCGAAGCCTCTGTTTTCTGTTGTATCTTTCAGGTGTATTTTTGCATTCGGCCATTTGAATTCAAACTGGTCGATGAGTTCCTGTATGATGGGTTTGAGACTTTCATCCGCCACGATGGTCACCTCGCCCGATGTTTCCGTGTCGGTGCGCCCTGTTTTCTTGCTGCCGTCTTCGCAGCATACGAAAGTCATGCTTGTGAGAAGCAGAGCTGTCAAAGTAAGGATGAATGCCTTTTTCATTTTCTTGTTTTAGTTGATTTTGTTAGTCCGATGGTATTTCTTACCACTATGTGTCATTTCAAACTTTCGTCAGGGGCAACCTTGGTCGCCCCTGACGTCGGTGTTATCAGTCCTGCATGATATTGCAGGAAAACGTTCTTTTCACGTTACTGGAGCTTGAAGGTAACAGGGAGGTTGTATTTCACACGCACAGCCTGTCCGTTCTGCTTGCCAGGAACCCACTTAGGCATCGACTTGGTCACGCGGACGGCTTCCTTGTCGAGAGATGGGTCAACGCCACGCACCACTTGCACGTTGCTCACTGAACCATCTGGCTCTACCACGAAGGACACCACCACACGGCCTTGTATGCCGTTCTCCTCAGCTACTGGAGGATAGTGGATGTTGTTGCTCAGCCAGGAGAGAAGGGCGCTTTGTCCGCCTGGGAATGATGGTGGTTGCTCCACCACGTCGAAGATTTTCGACTCCACTTCCTTCTTCACTTCCTGCTTTGGCTCTGGCTTTGGAGGTTCCTCCACCTTGGCTACGACGTCGGTACGTGCAGCTTCGATGTTACGGTCTTTCACACCCTCTTCGTCTTTCACACCCACAGCTACGTCGCTCTTCAGTTCGCTCTGTGCCTTCACCTCGTTTTCTTCCTTCACGAGTTCATCCTTCTTGATGACAGGGGCGGTGAACTTCTGTGTTTCGCGCACTTGGGGGATTTCCTTCTTGGGTTGTTCGATCTTTGGTTTCTCCACCTTCGGCTCGTCTTTCTTCTCTTTCTTTGCTTGTTCTTGCAAGCGTGAGAGCTCGAGTTGCTCCATGTAGGCCTGTCGCTCTGCGGCAGCCTTGTCGGCTTGGATCTTCCATACGAGGTAGCCACCGATGATCAATGCAGCGGCGATAAGGATGGCAAGAGCCTTGATGTTACGCGAGGAAGTGCCCTTGCGCAGTTGGTAAGCTCCATATTCCTTGTTCTTGTCTTGGAACACCAAGTCGATCCATTTGGGATCGTATAGATCTATTTTTGACATAGTTTCTTCTTGTTTTAATGTTTCATCAATTACATCTCAATTCCCTTGTCTTTGAGCAGTTTCTCATCGTCGGGAGTGAGTTTGTCGATGACGTATGTTCCAATACTCAGAATCTGCATTTCATCGAGAGCGTCTACCATGTTCTTGTAAGAAGCATTGTCGGTAGGCTTGATCACAATCGTCAGGGTAGGAATCTTTCCGTCTTTCAGTTCACCTGCCTTCAGTTTGTTGAGTGCTTTCTGGTAGGTGCTGTCGTTGTAGGCTTTTGGATTCGCTGTCCTGTCGGCTACAAGTTCTTTCACAGCAAGCTCGATACGCTTTACAGGCTTGGTGCCGTCTTCGATGGCGTGTTCCCTGAGGACAGTGCGTAGTCCTTTGCTTCCCCAAGTGGTTTCTTTCACCCATTCGGGGTTGTTGTATTCGGGAACGCCCTCACCGTAGTACACCTTGTCGTTGGCAGCAACATAGAGTGTGACGGTCTGCGAGGCTTTCGACTCGTTCTTGTTGTCTTCGTCCTGATTTTCATCATTTGAAGGCATCGTCAGCTCCATGGTCTGCGGTTTGCTCAGCGTCGTACAAAGCATGAAGAACGTGATAAGAAGCATGAGCATGTCCACCATGGGCGTGAAGTCCACGCGAACATTCATTTTTTTCTGTTTGCTTTCTTTTTTCTTACCCATTATTCTTCCTCCGCTGTTTTAAGGTTGGTGATCATGTAGTAGTGGCTTTCATCCATGTCTTGAAGCTCACTCATGACCTTCTTGACAGTCTTGTAGGGAGTTGTAGCGTCGGATTTCAAGGCAATCTTGATGTTTTCGTTCACGCTACGTGCTGCGTCTACCCACTGTTGGAATTCGCTCATGCCGCCGTCGATGCTGTCGAGGGGTATTCCCTTTGTTGGGAGCACCTTCTGGCGCTGGTCGGTCGACATGTTCAGATATGTGCCCATCTCAGACAGTGGCACGCCGAAAGTGCCTTCACGAGTGAACACGTCCATCTGCAATGCTGTGGCGCTTGGCATCATTTGCTGAAGCGTCTCGCCGAGTTGTTCTGTATTGTCAATGCTTAGGAACACCTGGCCTTCACCTGTTGGGTTTCCTGCTACATCCTTTTCAGGATTCACCAGGATGGTCAGGACGCCATTTTCCGGCACCTTGATCTCGGAGACAGAGCCTGGCACGTTGACCTTCACTGGCTCGTTCTTGACGAACGTAGACGTCAGCATGAAGAAGGTCAGCAGCAGGGTCATGACGTCCGACATCGGGGTCATGTCAATCCAGACATCACTTTTCTTAACTTTTACTTTACCCATAGCGATAAAAATTTAAGGGGTTAGCAAAAATTAAGCCTCTTCTGTGTGGGTTGCTTCGTATGTCTGAGCAATTGAATAACCAACCTCGTCGAGGGCGAAAGTCAACTTGTCTACCTTGTTGGTGAAGTAGTTGTAAGAAACCACAGCACACCAGGAAGTACCGATACCGAAAGCGGTATTGATAAGGGCCTCAGAAATACCAGCGGAAAGTTTTGCGGAGTCAGCACCACCACCAGCGGACAGAGCGGAGAACGACTTGATCATACCGACCACAGTTCCGAGAAGTCCGGTAAGTGTACCCAGAGTAA
>CAMJLI010000139.1 GCA_946406585.1 uncultured Prevotellaceae bacterium
AATGCCTTGGATTTTGAAGAACAGCCGCTTAAAAGCCTTAAGGATGCAGAATGAATGACTGACCGTCATTTTCAGAGCAGGACGATGACTACATTTGAGGCCTTTTTGCGTCATAACTAAAACTAACAATCATATCATGATGAAGAGAATCACTCTATTATTCTGCGTGATGCTTATTTCGGCATCCACGCTGTTTGCGCAGTATCCGCAACTTACCGACGAGGCGAAAAAACTCATCGACTCATTGGAAATAAGATGGAAAGAACACAGCGACTCGGCATGGGAGGCAGCGTTCCCTATTGTTGTAAAAGAGGCGAAGGAAGGACGTCCTTACGTACCATGGGCTTCAAGGCCATACGACCTGAGACAAGCCAAAATCCCTGCTTTCCCCGGTGCTGAGGGCGGCGGCATGTACACCTTCGGCGGACGAGGTGGCAAGGTGCTAACAGTCACCAACCTCAACGACGACGGTCCCGGCTCTTTCCGCTGGGCTTGCGAACAAGGAGGAGCACGCATTGTGGTGTTCAATGTGTCGGGCATCATCAAACTGAAATCACCCATCTACGTCAGGGCGCCATACATCACCATCGCCGGACAGACAGCACCGGGCGATGGAGTGATAATCGCAGGAGAGTCATTCCAGGTGGACACTCACGACGTCATCGTCAGGCACATGAGATTCAGAAGAGGGGAGACATTGGTGTGGCACAGGGAGGACTCCTTCGGAGGCAACCCCGTGGGCAACATAATGATCGACCACTGCTCGTGTGAATGGGGACTTGACGAGAACATCTCCTTCTATCGACACATGTTCGACCTGAAAGACGGCAAGGACAAGAGAAAGGAACCTACCGTGAACGTGACAATACAAAACACCATCTCGGCAAAGGCCCTCGACACATGGAACCACTCCTTCGGCTCTACAATAGGTGGAGAAAACACCACCTTCATGCGCAACTTGTGGGCAGACAACACAGGGCGAAACCCTTCGATAGGATGGGGAGGCGTGTTCAACTTCATCAACAACGTGGTGTACAACTGGGTGCATCGCACAGCTGATGGTGGTGAATATACCACGATGTCCAACTTCATCAACAACTATTACAAGCCAGGACCCCTCACACCGAAGGACAGTCCGGTGGGACACCGCATAGTGAAGTCGGAGAGCAGAAGCGTCAACCTCTTTCCCTTCAAGCAGTTTGGCAGGGTGTATGCTACAGGAAATGTGATGGAAGGATTCCCTGAAATAACAAAGGACAACTGGAATGGTGGCATTCAGACAGCAGACAAGGATGGCGAGATGGATGAGACGGAACTGACCCTCATGAGATCCAACGAACCATTTGAAATGCCGTTCCTCTCAATCATGGGTGCCGAGAGGGCCTTCGAATGGGTGCTTGCCAACGCAGGAGCCACCGTGCCTTGCAGGGACATTGTTGACCAGCGCATCATGGAAGAAGTGAGGACTGGGGTGGCATATTATGTCGACAAATACGAGAAAAAGGTGAAAGACAACCCTTACGGCGACATGTGGGGACTCCATAAGAAATCACAAAACGAGGAAGGATTTTTCAAGTATAGGAGACTGCCAAACGATTCCTACAAACAAGGCATCATAACCGACCCAAGACAGATGGGTGGCTACCCGACATACAGGGACTGGACACCATGGGTGGATGGAGATGGCGACGGCATGCCCGACGAATGGGAAAAAGCCAATGGACTGAACCCCAACGACCCGAGCGATGCCTCAAAGGATTGCAACGGCGACGGATATACCAACATAGAGAAATACATCAACGGCATACCCACACAGGGCAAGGTGGACTGGAGAAACCTCAACAACAACTACGACACCTTGGCTGAGAAGGGACGGCTGATGTAAGACCAACAACCCAATCCATGATTGTCGCATCTTATTTTGATTTTCTACTCTATTCTTACAAATCCATATGTCAACCATAATAGCAATAGACCAAAGCACATCGTCGACAAAAGCAATGCTCTTCGACGACCAGTGCCGCCTTGTTGACAGGTGCAATGCCGACCATAAGCAGTTTTACCCACAAGCAGGATGGGTGGAGCACGACCCAGAGGAAATCTACCACAACATGGTGGAGTGCGTACGCCAACTTGTGCCAAAGGCGGGCGATGATTGCTCGCTCGCCATCACCAACCAGAGGGAAACCGTGGTGGTGTGGGACAAACATACCGGAAAGCCTGTCTATAATGCCATAGTATGGCAAGACAACAGGGGTGCTGAATTGTGCGTGAGACTGAGGGAACAGGGAATGGTCGAGATGGTGCAGGGCAAGAGCGGACTGCTCATCGACCCCAACTTCTCTGCTACCGGGGTGAAATGGATTCTCGATAACGTGCCTGATGCCAGACAAAAAGCAGAGAATGGCTCCTTGCTAATGGGTACGATGGAGACGTGGCTGATATGGAAACTCACCAAAGGGGAGAGCTTCTACACCGACACCACAAATGCATCGCGCACAATGCTCTTCAACATACACACCATGGAATGGGATGATGACTTGCTGCAACTGTTCGACATACCACGACAGATGTTGGCTGAGGTGCTGCCCAATGATGCTGTGTTTGGGGAGACCACTGTCGAGGGACTGTTCCCCAAGCCAATACTCATCGCCGGAGTCCTGGGAGACTCTCATGGAGCACTGGTGGGGCAGATGTGCTTCGCCAAGGGACAAGGCAAGGTGACTTACGGCACAGGCTCTTCGGTCATGGTGAATATCGGCGAGCAACCACTCAAGGCTCCCGACGGACTGGTGACATCTGTCGGCTTCTCTGCATTGGGAAAGCACTTCTATGGATATGAGGGGAACATTTACAGCACCGGAGCGACATTGAAATGGATGGCTGACCAGTTGAAACTCGTAGGACATCCCAGGGAGATGGAGGCGGAAGCTGTCACTGTGGATTCCACAGATGGCGTGTTCTTCGTGCCGGCGTTTGCCGGACTGGGAGCACCCTGGTGGCAACCTAATGCCAAGGCAGCCATCGTAGGGATGACGTTCGCCACTAACAGGGCGCATGTGCTGAGGGCAGCCTTGGAGTCCATCGCTTATCAGGTGAGAGACCTCATTGGGGTGATGGCAAAGGCGACAGGCGGTTCGTTGAAGGAGATATGTGCCGATGGAGGACCTACCAACAACAAGTTCCTGATGCAGTTTCAGGCTGACCAGCTCGATACTCCCGTGGTGTGTACCGAGGTGGACGATGCCTCTGCTTTCGGGGCATTGATAATGAATGGCTTTGCCCGCCGCCAGTGGCATTCCTTCGACGAGGTGACAGGCTTCAGGAAAGTGACGCAAGTGGTGGCACCACACCACTCCTCGCGCATGGATGAATGTTACGGGCAATGGAAAGAGGCAGTGATGCAAGTCATAGGAAAGTAATACATTTTTCTACCATAATCAAATACTACAGCAAATGAGAAACGGAAAGACAGTCTTTGGCGTGATAATAGGGACACGTGCCTACTTCAATTCGGAACTGGCACGTGACGTGCGCAAACAACTATTGAAAACCATCACGGACTTGGGCCATGAATATGTCATCTTGCCTGAAGATGCCACACCGACAGGGAGCAGCAGCATCGAGACAAGGGAGGATGGCTTGAAGGTGGCACGACAGTTCAGGGAGCACCGCGACGAGATAGACGGCATCATCGTGTCGTTGCCTAATTTTGGATTTGAAATAGGCATAATCAATGCCATCAGCGATGCCGACCTGAATGTTCCTGTGCTCGTGCAAGCTTGTGATGACGAGAACGACAAGGTGGACCTTGACAGCAGGCGCGATGCCTTCTGCGGCAAGATATCCGTATGCAACAATCTCTACCAGTATGGCATACCATTCACCGACACCACCTTGCACACTTATTCCATCTATAGCCCCCTGCTGGCACAGGACATCAACAAGTTTGCTGCCATTTGCAGGGTGGTGAACGGACTGAGGCATTGCCGAATCGGACAAATCGGAACCCGCCCCTTGGGATTCAACACCTGCAGGGCAAGCGAGAAATTGTTGCAGAGAAGCGGCATCACTGTAGTGCCAGCCGACTTGTCTGAAATATTGTTCGCAGCACAAAAAATCGGTGATGACGACCCGAAGTTCATCCAGATGTGCGAGAGATTGGACAAATATGCAGAAGTTCCCGACAACTACCGCGAGAAACTCAAGCTGCAGGCTAAGTTCGGCGTGGCTGTGGAGAACTGGATTGAGGCAAATGACGTGCAGGCAGTGGCAATACAATGCTGGGACTCCTTGGAGCAGAATTATGGTTGTGCTGCATGTGTCACCATGTCGATGCTTGGCGACAAGTTGATTCCCGCTGCTTGCGAGACAGACATTGCCGGCGCAGTGTCCATGTATGCACTCACACTCGCCTCTGGCAAGGCCGCAGCATTGCTTGACTGGAACAACAACTTCGCCGAGGACCGCAACAAATGTGTGTGCACGCATTGTGGCAACTTCCCCAAGTCGTTCGTGCAGAACAACTTGAGACTCGGGCCACTTGGAGTGCTGGGGCGCACGTTGGGCAAGATAAACACTTTCGGGGCTGTGTATGCCAAGGTGACCGCCGGCGACTTCACCTTCTTCCGCATCTCCACCGACGACCCGAAGGGATGCATAAAGGCATATCTTGGAAAGGGCGAAATGACCGACGACCCTTACGGCATGGATGGATGCATTGCCGTGACAAAGGTGGACAACTTGCAGAAACTCATGAAATACATTTGCAAGAATGGTTTCGAACACCATGTGGCAATGTGCAGAAACGATGTGGTGGACATCCTGAACGAGGCCATAGAGACCTATCTTGGATGGGACATCCATGTGCACGAATAATCATGAATGCCAGAAAACAATCCCCTTCCGAATTTCCTTGGAAGGGGATTGTCCTTTTGTGCAACTGCCGTTGAAGGCGTGCAGTTTTCCATGTCAACATTGAATTTGTTTGTTTTGAAAAAATATGGTTGATGGGCTGGCAAAAAATCTTTAGCAGAATTTTTTCCAAAAGTTTTGTTGTTACATGAATTTGCAGTATATTTGCACATCAAAGATATTTTTTATTGGAAAACATCAATTCAATTATGAACGAACAGAAAAGAGTTTACACCTTCGGCAATGGAAAAGCTGAGGGTAATGCTAAAATGCGTGAAGAGCTCGGTGGAAAAGGTGCTAACCTCGCCGAGATGAACCTGATTGGCGTGCCAGTGCCTCCAGGATTCACCATTACAACAGACTGTTGCAACGAGTACTACCAAGTTGGTCAAGAGAAAATCAAGGAACTTCTTGATGCTGACGTGACGGCTGCCGTCAAGCACATCGAGACACTGATGAACTCCAAGTTTGGAGATGCAGAGAACCCACTGCTGGTAAGTGTGCGCTCGGGTGCCCGCGCTTCCATGCCTGGCATGATGGACACCATCTTGAACCTCGGCCTCAACGACGAGGTGGCTGAGGGAATGGTGCGCAAGAC
>CAMJLI010000140.1 GCA_946406585.1 uncultured Prevotellaceae bacterium
TTTTGTTTTGCATTCCGCTCAACTTGCACTACCTTTGCAGCAATGATGGGAATTCTATACCTTGTGCCTACCCCTGTTGGCAATCTGGAGGATATCACCCTTAGGGCTTTGCGAGTGCTTAAGGAGGCTGATTTGATTCTTGCAGAGGACACTCGCACCACGAGTGTGCTGTTGAAACATTACGACATTCACAATCAATTGATGTCGCACCATAAGTTCAACGAACATGGTACTTCTGCCAACGTGGTGGAAAGGCTCCGTGCCGGGCAAACGGTGGCCTTGGTGAGTGATGCGGGTACACCGGGAATTTCCGACCCAGGCTTCTTTCTTGTAAGGGAGGCCGTGGCAGCGGGCGTGGAAGTGCAATGCCTGCCAGGAGCCACAGCTTTTGTTCCTGCATTGGTGGCTTCAGGGCTGCCTGATGACCGATTTTGCTTCGAAGGCTTCTTGCCACAGAAAAAAGGCAGGCAGACCAGGTTGGCTGCCCTGGCCACGGAGCAGCGGACGATGATAATATATGAGTCGCCCTATCGTCTGGTGAAGACCATGCAGCAATTGGCCGAGGTCATGGGATTGGACAGGCGTGCTTGTGTGGCACGCGAGATATCCAAGCTTCACGAGGAATGCAGACGGGGCACATTGGAAGAATTGATAGCTCATTTCACCACAACATCACCACGAGGGGAGATAGTGCTCGTCGTGGCGGGATGTGATGAAAAGATGATAAAAGAAATGAATAAAAAGAATAATATTAAAGACATTCCAGCATGAGAAAAATTTTGTTTTTTGCCATGGCTCTGCTGACTCTTGCTTCTTGCAAGGAAGAGCCTAAGGCTCCAGTGGTACAGCAACCTGTGGTTAATAACGACAATGATTCCTTGGAGCAAATTATCCAACAACGGGAAAAGGAAATCGACGACCTCATGGCCGTTTTCAATGAGATTCAGGAGGGATTCAGGCTCATCAGTGAGGCTGAGAGCAAGGTTACTCTGGCAAAGGCAGGAGAGGGCAGCGACAAGACAAGCCAAATCAAGGCCAATATGAAGTTCATCCAAGACAAGATGAAGGAGAACAAGGAGTTGATTGAGAAACTTCGCACTCAGCTCAACGAGAGCACCTTGAAGGGAGAACAACTGAAGAAGACTTTGCAAAACACCATCGATGGACTGATGTTGCAGATGGAGGAGAAGGATAAGCAAGTGGCTGCACTTCAAGAGCAACTCAATGCAAAAGATGTGAAAATCAATGAGATGGGCGAGGCCATCACAGTGCTCAATAACGATGTGGCTGACTTGAAGACAGAGAATGTGCAAAAGCAGCAAACCATTGCCGAACAAGACAAGGAAATGCACATGGTGTATTATGTCTTTGGAAACAAGAGCGAGCTGAAGGCCCAAAACGTGCTTACAAAAGGTGAAGTGCTGAGAGGCAATTACAACAAGAACTTCTTCACCAAAGCCGACAGCAGGCATTTGCATGAAATACCCCTTTATTCCAAGAAGGCAAAATTGCTCACACCACATCCCACTTCTTCATATCGTCTGGAAAAGGTTGGGAAAAAGGACCTGACACTCAAGATTACAGATCCAGAACAATTCTGGCATACCAGTAGATATCTTGTGATACTTGTTAAGTGACAACCATCTGTATCTGTCATTTAATAATAGTACTGATTTTTTTATAATTCTGCTCCACTGCAATGAAAAAGGCAGTGGAGCAGTTTGCTGTTTTGACGCATTTTACGTGTCCTGACTTGGAAATATGCTTGTGTTGCCAATTTGAAGACTTTAACGCAATGTGGGTTTCTTTTGCGTTTTTGTTAAACTTTAGTATCACATTTTAAAAGAAAATTCACTTTTTTATTGTTTTTTTTGTTGTTTGCTTATAAAATGCTTAATTTTGCAAACTCCATCATTGTGTAATAAAGAATAAGAAAAACAATATTAGATTTTTTTATGAGAAAAAGACTATGCTTGATTTTGGCCTGCTTGTCGATGTTTGTCGGCATGGCTTTGGCTCAAAACACTGTGTCGGGAACGGTCGTCTCTGGTGAAGACGGCGAGCCTATCATCGGTGCATCTGTATTCATAAAAGGTACAAAAGTGGGAACTGTCACCGATATCGATGGCAAATTTTCACTCAGTTCGAGTTCTGCCAACCCCACACTTGAGATTACATACATCGGTATGAGAAAAGTGACGGTGAAAGGTGGAAAGAACATAAAGGTGACCATGCAAAGCGATGCCGAGATGATTGGCGAGGTTGTGGTCACGGGTATGCAGCAGATGGACAAGCGTCTGTTTACAGGAGCCACGGCAAAAATCGATGCAGAGAAGACCAAACTTGATGGTGTGGCTGATGTGACACGTTCTCTCGAGGGACGTGTGGCAGGTGTGTCCGTGGAGAACGTCTCAGGTACGTTCGGTACAGCACCTAAGATCAGAGTGCGTGGAGCTACTTCCATCTATGGCAGTTCGTCACCACTGTGGGTGGTCGACGGCGTCATCATGGAGGATGCTGTAAAGGTGTCTGCCGACGACCTCTCGTCTGGTGACGCACAAACACTTATCGCAAATGCCATCGCCGGACTTAACTCCGACGACATCGAGAGCTTCCAAGTGCTCAAGGATGGTAGTGCCACATCTATTTATGGTGCACGTGCCATGGCTGGCGTTGTGGTCATCACCACGAAAAAAGGCCGCTCCGGGCATAGCAGCATCAACTATACGGGTGAGTTCACTTACAGGATGAAGCCCTCGTATAGGGAATACAATGTCAGCAACTCACAAGAGCAGATGGGTATCTATCGTGAGATGGAGAAGAAAGGTTGGCTCGAATTCTCATCATTGGCCAACGGTTCGTCGTCAGGACTCTATGGTAGAATGTACACCCTCATGGACAAGTATGAGAACGGACAGTTCGGACTGCCATTCACACAGGCTGCCATGAACAAATACTTGCAGGATGCAGAATTCAGAAACACCGACTGGTTCGACCTGCTCTTCAACAACAACATCATGCACCAGCACTCCGTGAGCATCTCAAGCGGCTCGGACAAAGCCAGCGTCTATGCATCGCTTTCTGCTCTTGAAGACCCAGGATGGTACAAGGATAGCAAGGTGGAGCGATTCACGGCCAACATGAACGCCACTTTCAACCTCTCAAAGCAAGTGACGCTTACCATGCGCACCACAGGGTCCATGCGTGACCAAAAAGCTCCTGGTACGCTCAACCAAAGTACCGACGTGGTGAGCGGTGCCGTAAACCGTAACTTCGACATAAACCCGTTCAGCTTCTGTATGAACACGTCGAGAACACTCGACCCCTACGACACATACACACGTAACTATGCTCCGTTCAACATCTTCGATGAATTGGACAACAACTACATTGATGTCAATGTGATGGACTTGAAGTTCCAAGGTGAATTGTCGTGGAAGCCAATCCTGGGACTGGAACTGAAAGCTCTTGGTTCATATCGTGTAAACCGCTCTACACAAGAACACTATGTGCTAAACAAGTCAAACCAAGCTGAGGCATATCGTGCAGGTGTGGACAACCCCAACCAGATGTACAACAACACGTACCTCTATCAAGATAAAGACAACCCCAACTCATTGCCTATCTCGGTGATGCCGGAGGGAGGTATCTTCACTCTCAACCGCAACTCTGTGAAACAGCTCGACTTCCGTCTTACAGCCAACTACAACAAGATTTGGAACGACACCCACATCTTCAATGTGCTTGTGGGTATGGAGGCCAACAAAGCCGATTACGACGCTTCGGAGAACATCACCATGGGTGTGGATTATGAAATGGGACGCACTGTGGTGAAAAACCAATACCGTGAGAAGCAAATGATAGAGGAAGGCACCACGACCGACCAGTTCGCACGCTCATGGAACCGCCGCTTGGCATACGTGGCTAATGCCAACTATTCTTACAAGGGACGCTATGTGCTCAACCTGACAGGACGTTATGACGGCTCCAACCAGTTGGGCAAGTCGCGCGATTCTCGTTGGTTGCCTACATGGAACGTCTCCACTTCCTGGAATGCACATGAAGAGACATTCTTCAAGAAATGGATGGAGCGCTCACACAATGCATTCTCACATGCCACTCTTCGTTTGTCCTATTCTCTAAACGGTGAACAGACGGCTGCTTCCAACGCACTTGCTGTATATCGTACCACCACATTGTGGAGACCATGGGGCGACCAGCAGGAGACTGCCCTGTATCTTTCGCAATTGGCAAACAAAGACCTTACATACGAGAAGAAACGTGAGTTCAATATTGGTGTCGACCTCGGATTCCTCGGCAATAGAATCAACTTCACAGGTGATGTGTATTTCCGCAACAACTTCGACCTCATGGGATATCTCAACACACCAGGTAGTGGTGGAGAAATCAGAAAGTATGCCAACGTTGCAAAGATGAAGTCGCATGGTATGGAGGCAACTCTTACCACTCAGAACATCCGTACAGAGGACTTCTCATGGACCACCGACATCACCTTCTCTTATACTAAGACAGAAATCACCGACTTGCTCTCGCAAACACGTGTCATCGACCTCGTACGTCCTGGTGGCTATACCCGCGTAGGCTATCCACACCGTGCCCTGTTCTCCATTCCTTTCATGGGATTGAACGATGAAGGTGTGCCAACAATCATGAACGAGGAGGGTGAAGTCACCACTTCCGACATCAACTTCCAGGAATATGACAAACTCGACTTCCTGAAATATGAGGGCTCGGCAGAACCTACCACCACAGGTGGTATGAACAACATGTTCCGTTGGAAAAACTGGCGTCTCAATGTGTTCATCACTTACTCCTTTGGACAAAAGGTGCGTCTCGACCCGGTGTTCTCATCCGGTTATTCCGACCAGTCGGCCATGCCCAAAGAGTTCAAGAACCGCTGGGTGGTGCCTGGCGACGAGCTGAAGACCACTATACCAACTATCGCCAGTGTAAGACAATATTATAATGACAGGTACATTGGATATGCTTACAACGCATACAACTACTCTACTGCACGCGTGGCTGATGGTGGATTCATCAGAATGAAGGACATCTCGCTCACTTATGATTTCAATCCAAGTTTACTAAACAAGATTGGACTAAGCACCGCTTCGCTGAAGTTGGATGCCACCAACCTCTTCCTGATATATTCCGACAAGAAACTCAACGGACAGGATCCGGAATTCGTGAATGCCGGTGGTGTGTCATCACCACTTTCCAAGCAGTTCACTCTCACAGTACGCTTGGGTATATAATATAATGTCAACAAAGAGTCTAATTTCACCGACAATAGCTTAACAATATGAGAAATATAAAATATATCTCCCTCTCTTTGGTTGTGGCAGGCCTGGCACTATCTTCGTGCTCCGACAGCTTCCTTGACCATGAAATGGACGAGAGAACCACCATCGACAATGAGAACAAAGTTGTCAATCTTCTCAAAAGTGCTTATCCAACAGCAAATTATGAGTGGATTGCCGA
>CAMJLI010000141.1 GCA_946406585.1 uncultured Prevotellaceae bacterium
AAACACTTTATTGTGACATACAAAAATGGGAAAAGCAAATGACAACCAAACACCCAGGAGCCCATTAAGCGAGATATACCTTGCAGGAGGTTGCTTTTGGGGCACAGAGCACTATTTCAAGCAGATAGAAGGAGTGGTGGAAACCGAAGTGGGGTATGCCAACGGCATTATAGACCACCCCACCTACGAACAAGTATGCACCGACAAGACACGATTTGCAGAGACTGTGCGCATCGCATACGACCCCGCAGTGGTGTCGCTGGAGTTCCTGCTCAATCTCTATTTCGATGCCATAGACCCCGTGAGCGTCAATCAACAAGGGCACGACAAAGGCACACAATACCGCACTGGCATATATTATGTCGACAAGGAAGACCTGCCCACGATAGAAAAGGCATACGCTGAAGAACAAAAGAAATACAAAGAGCCCCTGGCAGTGGAAAAACAGCCACTCGAGAATTTCTACCGTGCAGAAGAATACCACCAGGACTACCTGGACAAGAACCCCGACGGCTATTGCCACCTGCCGCTATCACTTTTCGAACATGCAAGGAAAGCCAAGGACACTAAGAGGCAAGCAGCTAGCGAACCAAATAAGACCAAGCAATGACACAAGAGTCAAGAGACCTGCTCATAAAGTATGCAGCACAATATGAGACAGCCGACTTCTTGGAAGGCGACCCCTCATGGTTCATGCACCAGGTCGCGGGCATCGAGAATCAAGAAGCCATGGCATTCATATCGTCGTGCCTGAGTTATGGCAACCGACAGCAGTTCATGAAGAAGACAGACATGATACTCTCTTGGAGCGGCGGCCAGCCAGACCAGTGGGTGCGCTCAGGCGGCTACGAGCAGCATTTCCGTCCTGGCGACAAGCAATGCTTTTATCGCCTGTACAACCACGACACCATGTATCACTTCCTCCACGCCTACCAGCTGTTGCTGCAAGAGCATGGCACACTCGGCAACCTCCTGCGCCACCAAGCCCATGATGGCCTGTCTGCCGTGGAGTCCATCTGCCGCTATTTCAGCCAGCACGGCATCAGTGTGGTGGTGCCCAAGGACACACAGTCGGCATGCAAGCGCGTGTGCATGTTTCTTCGCTGGATGGTGCGCAGCGACTCCCCGGTCGACCTGGGGCTGTGGGCAGACTTCATCGACCGTCGCACACTCATCATCCCAATGGACACCCATGTCTTGCAGCAGTCGGTGAACCTCGGCCTTCTGAGCAGCAAGACCGCCACGATGAGCACAGCCCGTAGATTGACGGAAGCCCTTGCAGAGATATTCCCCGACGACCCATTGAAAGGCGATTTCGCCCTCTTCGGACATGGAGTGAACAACAAATAGAGTCAGCAATGAAAAAAGTCAGAATAACAGCCCTTCGCCAAACTGTCTACCATGACCTCATGGCAGAATACGAGAATCCCATAGAACACGCCTGTGATGTGACAGAGGGGCAGCAATGGATTTCCGAGGAAGGCAAGTGCCCTTCCGGGATGTGCCCCTCCGCCTGGCTCTCCATGCGTGAGTTCGTGGAATCCCTGTCCAGGGGCGAGGGAAACTTCTACGATGGATGGATGAAAAACCCCATGAGCGCAATGATAAGCTGCAATGACGGTTTCCGCCCTTTCAGCTTTTACATTGAAGCCATCGACGAATGATGGTTTGCTATTCGCCAAGCGAAATGTTTTCAGAGCGGAAAGAGACCACCCTGTCCACCCCCTGCTCGGTGGAAGCATCAAGCAGTCGTATCGAGGCATTCTTCACATCGTCGAGCACCACGGGAGGGCGATAATCCGGCCTTTCGTATCTGAAAGTGACATCGTTGACATACAAGCCATCCACATGGCGTGCATACAACCCGTAAGCCGGTGTCCACCCAGCGAACTTAGGTTCGGGATAATTCGTGCCCTGCTCCCTGTAGTCCTTGTTCACGAGGTCGCGAGTACCCCCGCCTTTGAAATACAGCCGTATGTTGCTTAGCCACACATTTCTTATTGGCGCCCCCTTCATGCCAGTAACGATGATGCTGCACAACGAGTCGCAGTCGTCGGCAATGACATTCGAGATTTGAATGTCTCTTGCCGTGGAAGGTTGCGTCACTTCCTTCGGCCCCCTGTTTCTGCATCCGGTGGTGATGTATATTGGATAATGATGCACATGCGACATGGTGATGTTCGACACCACCACATTCTCCATCTTTCCCTGGTCCACCTCCTCGAAAGCCAGTCCGCTGGAATACATGAAAGTGCAGTTGGTGAGCGAGATGTTCCTGTATCCTCCATTCGACTCCGTTCCGAGCTTGAACCTTCCACACACCCATCCCACAGGTTCGGGCACATAAGTGCCATCGAGCAACGTACCGCATTTGAAACCGGTGATGTTGCAGTTGGATATTGCGACATGCTCTGTTACGACCGGCTTTTTCAGCGCATACGACGACTTCAGCACGAGAGCATCGTCCGAAGGAGTGTTTATCTTGCAGTTGGTGATGGTCATGTACTTGCAGCAGTCAATGTCGAATCCGTCGCGGTTGGTGTCTATGGTCACGTTGTCTATGGTGGAGATGTCGCATCCCGTCATGATGATGGCGAAATGCCCACCTCTATAGATTGTTATGTCGCGTATTGTCACCTGCCGGCAAAGTTTCAGTGCAATGGCCTTGTCGCCCGTACCTATGGAGCCACCCTGCACGTTTCCGGCATTCTCTGTGTCTTTTTTTGTCAGTCCCTCACCGTCTATCATGCCATGCCCTGTTATGGAGATGTTGGATTGTCCTTCAGCCCAGATAAGCGAGTTGTGGAAATAGGTATGTCCTCCATCCTGGTATTCAGGGAATCCCCCGAACGACTCACTCTCGTCATATACAGGACTTCCGTCGGCGTTCTTCACGCTCTTTGGGTTGGCAGCCAAAATTTTCGCCCCCGCTGCAAGGTGCAGGTCGATGTTCGACTTCAACCGTATGCTGCCACAGAGATACGTGCCGGCCGGCAGAAGCACCTGCCCTCCCCCATCCCTTGCAGCCGCCTCAATGGCTGCATTGATGGCGGGCGTGTCAAGCAAGGAGCCGTCTCCTTTAGCCCCATAATCACGCACGTTGAACACACCACTTGCTGCTGCGAATGCCCCGCTGCCCGTCATGCAGAGGAGAGTTGCAAGCAAAAAACTTTTCATTTTTAAAAACGCTTTCTTTGATTTGTCTGATATATGCATAACCTTTGCACTAAGATAGTTTTCTTGTCTTTTCATGATGGCAGATAATTAGGTCGGCGCATTTTGTTGGCCTGCCTATGGTGGCGGATAATGTCTCCACCGATGCAAAAATAGGGAAAAAAAACGAAATGCCAATGATAAAGCATTGCAGATGCCATTCATGGCGCAATAATTGGGAAGAAAAAAGTCCAGTTTCAACAAATTATCACTAAATTTGTGGTCTGATTGACAATTTAACAGACCATCTCCCAAATAAGAATGAATTCTTTGAAGAAAATACTGAAGGGCTTGCTCGGCTTTATCCTCGGGTGTTCCACTGGCATTGGAGCAATAATACTGATACGGTGGCTGACAGATGGCGGAAAACCTGTTGTGGAAAAAGCCTCAGAAGGAACAGACTATGGATTGCTGGCATTATGCATCTTATTGGCATTCATAAGCCTTGTCGTCTCAGTGATAATCCATTTGATAATGCACGAAGCCGGACATCTTGTCATGGGGCTGCTTACAGGCTATCGCTTCCTGTCGTTCAGGGTGTTCAAATACACTTTGGCGAAGACCGACAACGGACTGCAATGGAAGCGGTTTCACATTTCCGGCACAGGCGGGCAGTGTCTGATGGAACTACCCGAAGACCAAGATGTCAATACCACGCCATGGTTCTGGTATAATGCTGGCGGGGTGCTCGTGAACTTGCTGTTGGCCATCATTTCCATCCTCATTATAAGATTCATGCCTCTGGGTGTTGTTGGCTTGTCCTTCTTCGTCATGCTTGCCTTCGTGGGCGTTGCAGTGGCACTGATCAATGGTGTGCCAATGGTGGCAGGAGGTGTCGGCAACGACGGATATAACATATTGTCTCTTTGGAAACACCCCGAACTGCGACGTTATTTTGTGCGCACACTCCAAATGGCAGGTCAACTGAGCCGAGGCAGACGGTTGAAGGAGATGCCCGAGGAGTGGATGGAGGACAAGCCTGTAAACAAGGACAGCCAGATGTTGGAGATTGGCAATCGTGTGAACTACATGACTTTGCTCGAAGACCAAGGCCGCCTGGAGGAAGCATTGGAAGTGGCAGAAGAAATCATGTCGCTTGGCAAGAAATTGCCCCAAATTTATCAAATGGAGGTGGGAGGCGAACGGGTGATGCTGCAACTGCTGACATCCAAAAACACGGAGAAGATAGAAGAGCAATGGACCAAGCAGTTGGAGCGATACACTGTAATGAACAGCAAGTACTCACCCATCAAATGCGCCGTGCTATATACTTACGAACTGCTACATCACCACGACGAAGAAAAAGCGGAGCCATACCACCAATCGCTTCTGCTCCATCAACACGACTACACCATGCCCGGCGAGGCCCGCACCGCCATCAGTCTTGTGGAAACAGCAAAAGCCGTGGAAAGACAACAAACGGGTGAGAAAAAAGAATAGCAACAATATCTGGCATTAATGGAATGACGCCTAACCAAATAATCAAAACATCAGTCATGAAAAAAGGGAACAAAAGTATTGTGGCACAACATCATACGCCACTCCTTTATAAAGCCGTCATCTTGTCTTTGGCATTGACGGCCAACATCACCGCCATGCAAGCACAGGCAGTGCAACAATTCACGACTACGGACAACACGCCGTGGGTGCAGTCAAAAGCCAAGTTGTCGGACAAGTCGCAAGGCACGGTTGTTGCATCTATTGACGGAACGGAGAGAGGAACCGTTTTCATGGCTTGGGGCACCACATTCAACGAACTCGACTGGGATGCGTTCAATCTGTTGTCACGCAACGACCAAGACGAGGTGATGCAAAACATTTTCTCGCCCAACGGCGACCTCAGGTTCACCCATGGCCGTGTATCGATGAATGCCAACGACTATGCGCGCAGCTGGTACAGCTGCGACGATGTGGTGGGCGACTTCGGCCTTCGCTACTTCAACATAGAGCGCGACAAGCGCAACATCATACCATTGGCTCGCGCGGCACAGAAGTACTGTCCACAGCTCCAGCTCTTCATGAGTCCGTGGAGCCCGCCCGCATGGATGAAGATCAACCATGACTATCCTGTCTCGCCCAACAAGTTCAACACGATGGACGAACGACAAGGCTATCTGCTCTATATGGACAAGGAAGTGCATTATGATGCCGACGAGATGAAACTGCTGGGCGACCGCGACGGTGTGTTCCCCCGTCGCTTGGCAGCACAGGATTTCTTCATCCAAGACCCAAGATACCTGCAATGCTACGCCAACATGTTCTGCCGCTTCATCGAACT
>CAMJLI010000142.1 GCA_946406585.1 uncultured Prevotellaceae bacterium
AGATGCTCTTGTTCCATGATGTCGAGCACGGCAAGTGCTGCGGCGCATCCCAAGTGGTTGCCTCCAAATGTGGTGCCCAACTGTCCATAAACAGGTTTGAACATTGGTGATATCAGCACGCCCGACATGGGAAACCCATTGGCGATGCCTTTGGCCACGGTGATGATGTCGGGACGTATCCCAAGCCATTGGTGGGCGAAGAATTTGCCGCTGCGGCCATAGCCGCATTGTATCTCGTCGCAGATGAGCACAGTGCCATTCTCTTGGCACAATGCCTGTAGTTGCTGCGCAAATGCAGGCTCTGCCATGCGGATGCCGCCAACTCCTTGGATGCATTCCAAGATGCAGGCACACACATCGCCTTTTCCCAGTTCGGCTTTCCATGCATCTATGTCGTTGAGTGGCAGGTAGGTGACATGTCCGTTGGCGTTGATGGGTGCTATGATTTTTGGATTGTCGGTGGCTTCCACAGCAAGCGATGTCCTGCCATGGAACGCTTTCTGTGCCACCAGGACTCGAGTGCGACCGTTTGTGAATGAGGCGAGCTTCAGCGCATTCTCGTTGGCTTCAGCGCCACTGTTCACCAAGAATAGTTGGTAGTCGTCATAGCCGCTGATGGGGCCAAGCCGCTTGGCCAACTGTCTTTGCAGGTCGTTGACCACTGAGTTTGAGTAAAAGCCCAATGTGGCTGCCTGGCGGCTTACCGCTTCCACATAGTGCGGATGGCAATGCCCTATGCTGATGACGGCATGGCCGCCATATAGGTCGAGGTATTCAGTGCCTTTGTCGTCCCATACTTTGCACCCTTGGCCTTTCACTATGTTGACATCGAAAAGTGGGTATACGTCGAATAGTTTCATCTATAAATGATGTATGTATGATGTTTTTGTTCTGTCTCCGTTTCCGTGCATTGTGAGTGTTTGGCTCCTTGTCTTTCAGAAAGCGGAGGGTTTCAGTCTCAGTCCGGCAGTCTCGTCGATGCCGAACATGATGTTCATGTTTTGCACTGCTTGTCCTACGGCTCCTTTAAGCAGGTTGTCGATGCAGGATGTGACCAGCAGTTTGTCGTCGTATTTCTCGCAGTGCACGAGAGCCTTGTTTGTGTTTACTACCTGTTTCAGGTCTATGGGCTTTTCTACATAATGTGTGAATGGGGCATCGGAGTAGAATTTCTTGTATGCGTCTACGATGTCATCGATGTTGGCATTGGTCTTCACCACCTCGGTGGCAAAGATTCCACGTGCGAAGTCACCGCGATATGGTATGAAGTCTATTGAAGCATCCAACTGCCCTTGCACTTGCAGCAGGCTTTGTCTTATCTCCGGTACATGCTGGTGGCGGAAAGCCTTGTAAATGCTCATGTTGTTGTTCCGCCAAGAGAAGTGTGTGGTTCCTGTTGGTTTTTGTCCTGCCCCCGTGCTCCCGGTGATGGCATTCACCGGTATGTCGCCAGAGAGGATTCCCATGCTTGCTGCAGGCAATAGTCCTAATTGTATTGCTGTTGCGAAGCACCCTGGATTGGCTACATGGATGGCTTTCTCTATCTTGTCGCGGTTGATTTCCGGCAGTCCGTATACGAAATCGTTGCCCGGTGATGCCAAGCGGAAGTCCTGGGCAAGGTCGATTATTCTCACATTTGATGGCACGGGATGTTCCTTCAGGAAAGCCTCGCTTTTCCCATGTCCGAAACACAGGAAGATGACGTCAACCTGGTCGAATGGCATCGTGTCTGTGAACAACATGTCGGTGTCTCCGTATAGGCCTTCATGCACGTCGGAAACAGGATTCCCTGCGTTGCTCTCGCTATTTGCAAAGAGGATTTCCGCATTGGGGTGGTTGAGGAGCAGTCGGATGAGTTCTCCGCCTGTGTAGCCGGCTGCTCCAAGAATGCCTGCTTTTATCATACGATACTATTTTTTTTGGGAGCGAGAAGCCATAGTATCAAGTAGAGCATCAGTCCGCAGCCGTATCCGAAGATAAGCAGAAGGAATGCAACTCTCACCAACAGCGAGTCGATGTTGAAGTATTCGGCGATTCCACCGCAGACGCCAGCCACTTTCTTGTCGGTGTCAGACAAATAAAATTTTTTTTGATCCATGTTTTTTATCTTTTTTCTTTAGGATGTATGCCATAGTAGGCACGAAGCGGGGTGCTTAGCACCTTGATGAATCCCTTGGCGTCGTCGGCTGTCCAACCACGTTGCATTTCTCCATATTCGCCGAGTTTCGATTTCAGAAGGTCGTCGGGTGAGTCCACTCCCACGGTTTCGAAACCTAATGGGCGCAAACGCAGGATGACGGTGCCGTTGACATTGCGTTGTGAACTGGTGAGCATGGCTTCAATGTCAGGCATGACAGGCTCCAGGTATTGGCTTTCGTGCAAGAACATGCCATACCAGTTTCCCAACTGGTCTTTCCAGTATTGCTGCCATTTGCTCAGTGTGTGCTTCTCAAGCAGGCGGTGTGCCTCTATTATCAGTTTGGGGGCTGCCGCTTCAAAGCCCACGCGGCCCTTGATGCCTATGATGGTGTCGCCCACATTGCAGTCGCGGCCGATGCCGTAGGCAGAACCTATTTCCTCTATCTTTTGGATGGCGGAAATCTTGTCTTCGTATTTCTCGCCGTCAACGGCCACAATCTCGCCATGCTCGAAAGTGATGCGCAGTTCGGATTCCTCGTTCCGGGTGACGTGTTTCAAATATGCTTCCTCAGGAAGTCCTTGTTTGGAGTCAAGTATTTCTCCTCCACAGATGCTTGTGCCCCATATGCCTACGTTGTATGAGTATTTCAGTCGTGCGAAGTCGGCTGAAAACCCATGTTGGTTGAGATAGTCCACCTCTTCCTGGCGTGTGAGGGCTTGGTCGCGGGTGAGAGTGATGATTTCCACTCCCGGCGCCATTACGAGGAATGTCATGTCGAAGCGTATCTGGTCGTTGCCGGCACCGGTGGAGCCATGTGCTATGGCATCGGCGCCGATTTCGCGGGCATAGCGTGCTATGGCGAGTGCTTGGAAAATGCGCTCTGAGGATACTGAGATGGGGTAGCAGTTGTTGCGTAGCACGTTGCCCCAAATCATGTATTTCAGGGATTTCTCGTAGTATTCTTGAGTCACGTCCAGTGTGACGTATGCCTTTGCTCCAAGGCGATAGGCGTTTTCTTCGTTCTTCTTCAATTGCTCTTCGCTGAATCCGCCTGTATTTGCGCATGCTGCATACACTTCGTTTCCTTCGTTGGCCAGGCGCATGACAGTGTAGCTGGTGTCAAGGCCTCCGGAAAAGGCCACTACAATTTTCTTCTTTGACATAAATATGATATGGTAATTGTTGTTTGTTCGGTTGTTATTTCTCCAATTGTTTGATGCGTTCCAACACTTCCGTGGGTATCTTGGCAGGAAGGTGTTCTTCTGGGTCGTAGAGCATGGCCGTGCATATGCAGTACTTGCGGTTGGTGCGTTTCAAGATGTCCACGTTGACGCAACCTTCGCAGCCACGCCAGAATGCTTCGTCGTCTGTGAGGTCGTCGAAGGTTACAGGCTGATAACCCAACTGTGTGTTCATGGCCATCACGGCTGCACCACTGGTCAGACTGAATATCTTTGCATGTGGCCATCGTGTTCGTGCCAGCGAGAAGGTCATTTCCTTGATGCGCTTGGCCACGCCGCGTCCACGATAAGTGGGATGGACTATCAGGCCGGAAGTGGTGACATAGTGCTTGTTGCCCCAAGTCTCAATGTAGCTGAATCCGGCAAAATTGTCACCATCAAGGGCTATGACGGCTTTTGCTTCGCGTATCTTTGTCACCAAATATTCGTGGGTGCGCTTGGCTATGCCAGTGCCTCTCACCTTTGCTGCATCTGCAATTGTTTCCAGTATGGTGTCTACATATTTTTCATGAGTGGAGTCGGCCACCAATACTCTTATTTCTTCCATTTCTTATTTTGTTGCTTGGTCTGTTTGTCTTCATGTTCTCCCATGCCTCATCTCATGGTGCCGAGGATGGGAGTTAGGTCTTTGATGACAGCTTCGCGTGTGCTGCCTTCCTTGATGACGATGAAAATGGTGTCATCTCCTGCTATCGTACCGATGAGGCTGGGTATGTCGCTGTTGTCTATGTTGTAGGCGATGCTGCTGGCATAGCCTGGTCGTGTCTTTATCACTCCCATGTTGCCGGAGAAGCTGATGGATACGAAACCAGAGCTTTGCAGCATTTCGGTAGCCATTTTTGGGGTGGTGATGCGTTTGTACATAGTGTCATTTGGAAGCACATAAACGTATTTGCCGTTCATGCTTGCTGCCTTGGCAACCTTCAATTGCTTTAGGTCTCGGCTTAGCGTCGCTTGGGTTAGTTTGAACCCTTCTTTTTCTAGTGCCTGAAGCACTTCTTCTTGGCTGCCAAGCTCCATGCTGGAGATAAGCATCTTTAGTGCTTCCATTCTGTTGTTTTTAACCTTCATAGACGTATAATTATTCTTTTTGCGATGCAAAAGTATTGGTTTTTATACAAACCGCCAAATATTTATGCGATTTTCTTGTACTATTTGTGTGATTTGTTGTTGTTTGAACACTTTATACCTTTGTCAGTCATGAAGATATCTTCCCAAGGCGCTTGCAGCCTGTCTTTTGCCAACCAAGAATTTGATTGTGTTTTCTGCTTAAAAGAAAAGGGAACTCTCATGGCGAGTTCCCCCTTGTTTAATGTGTTGACTTTGTTTTTATTTGTCTTTTGAATGCTTTCTTTACCGATTAGTCTCTCCTGCCGAAAATGCGAAGAAGGTACAGGAAGAGGTTGATGAAGTCGAGATAAAGTGTAAGTGCTCCCAATAGGGCAAGCTTTTGTGCGCTTGCGTCAGCATATTCAATGCTGCTGCACATTTCCTTTATCTTTTGGGAATCGTATGCTGTGAGGCCGACGAAAATCAGCACTCCCGCATAGCTGAGAAGCAGGTCGAAACCGGCACTCTTCACAAGGAACAAGTTCACCAAAGTGGCAATAATTATCCCTATCAGTCCCATTAGCAGCAATTTACCCATCCCCGACAGGTCTTTCTTGGTTGTATATCCATATAGAGCCATGGCTCCAAATGTGCCTGCAGTGATGAAGAACACGTTGCCTATGGTGCTGATGTCGTATATGATGAATATCGATGACAGCGTGGCACCGTTTATTACGGAATAGAGTATGAATAGCAGTGTGGCTGTTGTCAGCGACAATTTGTTTATGGCTGCACTGAGACCGATGACCAGAGCCAGTTCGGCTATTATCATTCCCCATAGCAAGCCTGAGTTGGACATAAGTGTGAATATGAACCCTGATTGTGCAACGTAGAAGGCGGTGAATCCTGTGATGACAAGGGCAAGGGTCATCCAAACATATACTTTGCGCATGAGCACGCCAAATGCTTGAGATTGATATCTTTCTCTCTCTTGAGCGTTCAAGCTGCTTTCGCGCTCTTTGATTATTGATGCTAAATCTCTTTCGTTCATAATT
>CAMJLI010000143.1 GCA_946406585.1 uncultured Prevotellaceae bacterium
GTACTTTTGCTTTGCAAAAGTCATCTCCACCCCCCCGTGCTTTGCAAAAGTCATCTTCTCCTCGAGAATGAAAACAAAAACTTCCTGTTTTGTTTTGCATTCCGCTCGGTTTGCACTACTTTTGCAAAATGGAAGCAGAACTCCGGCTTGTCGCTGGCATCCATGAGGTGCGAGAGGAAAGTCCGGGCAGCATAGGGCGCCCCACTTCTGAAAGTGGAAGCTGTTGGCGACAACAGGTTAGGGCAGAAGAAAACAACCGCCTTCCTGATGGGAGGCAAGGGTGAGAAGGTGGTGTAAGAGACCACCAGCCAGTGGGTGATCACTGGGCTGTGTCCACTGGGGGCTGCAAGTTCGCGTAAACCGTCGCCCGAGGGTTGCCCGCCCGATTTGCGATGGAGGGTAGAACGCTTGAGCCGAGGGGTGACCCGAGGCCTAGATAAATGACAAGCATTGGACTTTTGGACAATACAGAACCCGGCTTATAGGAGGTCTGCTTCTTTTATCTTTCCACTAATACTTGTAGAATTACCGTTTTTCATGGCTCGAATAACAATTGGCAGACTTCTGGATTTCTTCCGAAAGGATATTTGGCTAATACAAAAAGAAGATGTGGGCACGCTGCTCTTTTTTGGCATCAATATCCTGCGAACCATCATTTTGGCTATCAGAAGCTTCACTGATTCACGCATCACAAGGACGGCGGCGGCTCTCTCGTTCTCGTCGATGATGGCCATCGTGCCCATGGTGGCTGTCGTCTTTGCCATCTCAAGGGGATTCGGCATTTCAAAATACATCGAACAGTGGTTTGCAAACCTGCTATCAAGCCAACCTCAGGTGGCTGATGCCATAATAGGATTTGTGAACTCTTATCTCGTCAATGCAAAAAGCGGGGTGATTCTTGGGTTTGGATTCATTGTGATGCTCTACACTGTAATCATGCTTATCAGCAATGTGGAGACCGCTTTCAACGATATATGGAAGGTGAAGTATTCCAGGGGGATAATGAACACCATCATCGACTATGTGGCGTTCTTCTTTCTCTTGCCCATCGTTGTGGTCCTCACATCGGGTGTCTCTCTGTTCGTAAGCACTTCTTCTGAACAGATGGGTGAGTTTGTGGCTCCTATCGTGAAGTTCCTCATCAGCATGTCGCCTTATGTCATCATGTGTGTGATATTCATCTTGCTTTATATGCTGATGCCCAACACGAAGGTCTATTTCTCAAGTGTGGTGTGGCCGGGAATTCTTGCTGGTGTCGCCATGCAGATGCTTCAACTGCTGTATATCCACTCCCAGTTGTGGGTCAGCAGCTACAATGCCATTTATGGCTCTTTTGCTGCTTTGCCGCTCTTCATGCTGTGGGTGCAGTTCTCATGGATCATTTGTCTATTTGGGGTTCATCTGTGCTACACCAACCAGAACATGGAACAGCTGTCGCCGATGCCCCACAACGACAAGGTGGGGAATCAAAACAGGATGGTGCTGTCGGCCATTGTACTCAGTATAATTTGCCGAAGGTTTAAAAACGGACAGAAACCTTGCACTCTTCTTCAACTGAAGAAGGAGACTTCCATTCCTGCGCATATCATTAGCGAACTGCTTGAAAGCATGATTGAGGCAAGGCTCGTGGTGGATGTGGCTGGTGGCGACAAGGACAAGACCACCAGATTCATGCCGGCGGAGGATATTGCCAACATCACCGTGGGGATGATGGTGGACAGGCTCGACAAAATAGGAGCATGGCCCATAGGTGTCACTAGCTTGGATGTTCTCACATCCAACAGCGAGGTATGGACCAAGGTGGCTCAATTAAGGGACGGCTACATCAAAAGGCTTGCCGACTTCAATGTCACTGATCTTGATATTTCATTACATCGGTGATGTAGCGCTCTATTGCTGAATTGTTCATGCGGCTCATGCGTATCTTCCTCACAAGAAGGGTGAGAAGATAGTATGCCAGACAGAGCAACAAACCACTGCCTGTTGCTATGAGTGTGTTGCGAACTGTTGTTTCATAGAAGGCTATCACCACAAACGGGATGATGAAAATGATGGAATATATGGTGTATTTCTTCTTCAGAGAGTCGATGTCGTCGATTACTGCTTGCTTGTCGAAGAGATAGTCGTCGAATTCTTCTTCACTCACTCCATAGTCTTCCAGTTTCGGAAAACCTGCCTCTTCGCGATGCTCGGCTATCACCTTGCGCACGCGGTGCTCCATGTCGTCTATTTGAATTTCCATAGCCGTGAAAGGGTTTTTATTGTGCGAAGATACTGCAATTTGTCGTTTCTAACAAATAAAATTTTGTGTAATTCAAAATTTAGAGTAATTTTGCCATGTTTTTCAGCAAAACCGTAATAATATGGAATTACCCGACTTTATGTCATACTCCGACAAGTTCTCTCCCAAGGGGTTTGTCGACAAGATTTCTAAAATAGCCAAAAGGGCTGGTTCCAAACTGGTGTTCACGGCTCTGGTGCTGTTCTATACTCTGCAGAGCAAGAATGTGCCGGTCAAGGACAAGGCAATGATTATTGGTGCCTTGGGCTACCTCATTAGTCCGCTCGACGTGCTGCCTGATGCCATTCCTATCGTTGGGCTGAGCGACGACCTCTCGGTGCTCCTCTTTGTGGTAAGCAAGGTCTGGGGGGATGTGCCAGAGGATGTCAAGACGAAAGCCAAGGAGAAATTGTCGGAATGGTTTGACGAGGACGAACTGATGGAAGTGGATGAGTTCTTGAGCGACAAGATGTCTACGGAGGATAATAATAAGCAAGCTTGATGTCTACGGAGGAAAATGACAAGCAAACTTGATGTCTTTTTGCTCTATGTTAAAAATTGAAAAGTCTCCCTCGCATCGTTGGATGGAGGGAGACTTTTTCATATTGTTGTCCTTGCTTGATTTTTGTTTGGATGCAAGAACTTCTCTTCTGTTGGCTGATTCTGTTTAGATGATGCCTTGTGCCATCATTGCCTTTGCCACCTTCAGGAAGCCGGCCACATTGGCGCCTTTCACATAGTTGATGTAGCCGTCGCTCTCGGTGCCGTATTTCACACAGTTGGCATGAATGTCGTTCATGATGTCGTGGAGCTTGGCATCCACTTCCTCGCGGCTCCAGTGCAGACGCTCTGAGTTCTGGCTCATTTCCAGACCCGACACTGCCACACCGCCGGCATTGGCTGCCTTTCCTGGTGAGTAGAGTATCTTTGCATCTTGGAACACCTTGATTGCCTCTGGAGTGGATGGCATGTTGGCTCCTTCGCTCACGGCAATCACGCCATTGCTTACCAGTGTGCGGGCGGCGTCGCCGTCAATCTCGTTCTGGGTGGCAGATGGCAGGGCGATGTCGGCTTTCTCACCCCAAGGCTTGGCACCTTCCACATATTTCACGCCGTATTCCTCGGCATATTCGCGGATGCGGCCACGCTCCACATTCTTCAGTTCCATAATCCAGTCGAGCTTCTCGCGGTCGATGCCGTCGGGATCGTAGATGTAACCATCGGAGTCTGACATCGTCACAACCTTGGCTCCTAGTTGGATGCACTTCTCTACTGTGTACTGGGCTACATTGCCGCTACCGGAGACGAGGACGGTCTTGCCCTTGATGTCGATGCCGCGGGTCTTGAGCATGTTCTGAAGGAAGTAGACATTGCCATAGCCGGTGGCCTCCGGACGGATGAGTGAACCGCCGAACTCAAGGCCCTTGCCAGTGAGCATGCCAGTGAACTGATGGGTGAGTTTCTTGTACATGCCGAACATGAAGCCTACTTCGCGGCCGCCTACACCTATGTCGCCTGCTGGGATGTCCTCGTCGGCTCCTACATGGCGGTAAAGCTCGGTCATGAAGGCCTGGCAGAATCTCATCACCTCGGCATTGCTCTTGCCACGTGGTGAGAAGTCGCTGCCACCCTTGGCTCCACCCATGGGAAGTGTGGTGAGGGAGTTCTTGAATGTTTGCTCAAAAGCGAGGAACTTCAGAATGGAAAGGTTCACAGAAGCATGGAAACGGATGCCGCCTTTGTACGGGCCTATCACATTGTTGTGCTGGATGCGATAACCCATGTTGGTCTGAACGTTGCCTTTGTCGTCTATCCATGTCACACGGAAGGAAACGATTCTGTCGGGAATGCAGAGACGCTCAATCAAGTTGGAACGCTCAAACTCGGGGTGCTTGTTGTACTCTTCTTCTATGGTACCTAATACCTGACTCACTGCCTGGATGTATTCAGGCTCATTTGGAAATCTTTGTTGAAGATTCTCTACAACTTTTGATGCAATCATAATCTTTTTACTTTGTTTGTTGTTATTGTTTGAAAATGTTTCTCCTTTTTTTCTGACGGTGCAAAGGTATACATTTTATTTTTTACTGCAAACAAAATGATAGATTTATTTTATAAAAACATGAAAAAAGTCACAAAAACACTGATTTTTCAAATAAAAAGCTATTTTTTGTGCGTTTTTTATAGGTTTTTTGATACTTTTGTCCAATTCCGCAAGCAAAGTGTTGTCAAGGTTTGGTGGGGCGTCTTTCGTTGCCTTTCTTTTCCTTGCCTTTGTTCTTTTGCCTTTTGTCTTGATGGCCTCCATGGCGGCTGCGACGTGATTTGTCGCCGCCACGCCTTCTGTCATTGCGCCCTGTGCTCACTTTCATTGGCTTGTATTCTGGAGCCTCGCCAAGGCCTGGGGGGAGTGGGGTCTTTTCCACTTCATATCCCAAAAACTTCTCTATCTGCATGAAGTCACGTATCTCGCGACCCCTGACCAGGGTGATGGCCTTGCCGTCGCGCTGGGCACGGGCTGTCCTGCCTATGCGGTGTACGTAGTCTTCCGAGTCGTGGGGAACGTCGAAGTTTATCACGGTGGCGATGTCGTCGATGTCGATGCCGCGTGCAACTATGTCGGTTGCCACAAGCACGTCAACATGTCCGCTCTTGAACTGGTACATCATTGCGTCTCTCTGGCTCTGGTCCAGGTCGGAGTGCATCTCGCCGCTGTTGATGTGCATTTGGCGAAGAGAGCGGTTGATGTCCTTCACCTTGAGTTTCGAACTGGCAAAGATGATGACACGGACTAGTTCGTTGTTCTTGAAAAGGTGGCGCAGGATGCCTAGTTTCTGGTTCTCGTGGCATACGTAGGCCATCTGGCGTATGTTGTCTGCCGGACGGCTCACGGCTAGTTTCACTTCCACAGGGTCTTTCAATAGTGTCTTTGCGAGATCCTCTATCTTCTGTGGCATGGTGGCGGAGAACATGATGGTCTGGCAGTTCTTTGGCAGATGGCTTGCTATTTTCATGATGTCGTCGCTGAACCCCATGTCGAGCATTCGGTCGGCTTCGTCGAGTACGAAAAACGACACTCTGCTGAGGTCGGCGTGCGACATT
>CAMJLI010000144.1 GCA_946406585.1 uncultured Prevotellaceae bacterium
GCACACCCAACTACGGCGACTTTTCCATTTCCGACTTCAACAAGGTGATAGAAACCGGGCATTTCACTTTGGCAAACGCAGGGCCCATCATCTCGAATGTGCGCCACAAGGTGGGGCGGAAGGTGATGCAGCTGCAGAAAGAGAACCCCGATGCCAAAGAGTCGTACATGGCGCTAAAGGAGGAGCTCAAAACCTTGGGGGTGAATGCCGACGAGACATATTTATATATACAAGGCCACCATCTCTTCGACAACGTGGTGTCGCCCATGCTTGGCAAGGTGTGCGAACGCCTCAGACGTGAACGTGAAAACGAGATACAGCGAAAAGCCCTCCATTTCACCCAGATGCGGAACGAGCTGTCCTGCTACCAGCATAGTGTGGAAAATGTGACCTCCATGCTCAAGAAGAACACCGGTTTCAAGAATGCCCCCCAATACCAACGCCTCAAGGCCGACATCAAGTTTTTTGTGGACATGCTGTCGAGCTCCAAGCCTGCAGCAGAAACAGAGCAACCCAAAGAAGAAAGTCCAAAATAGCAAGCTATGAACTGTGAACTGAAAATAGCCTCAAGAGAGACAGCCCGCTGGCTGCGCAAGCGTCGTTTCAACGAACCTGTGACGAGTTACTATGACGTGGATGGGACACTGAAGACCGTCGGCGAAGACGAAGTCACCTCATGGAACAACCCAAGCCACGACAAGGACTTCCGCCATCAGGTGTATGCAGCCCCCACACTTGCTTTGGCACAGACATGGCTAAGAGAAAAGAAGCGTTACGACGTCCTTGTCGACCGAGAGTCGTTCTTTGGGACAGTGGGCAAATACTACGCCAAGATCATCCGTCTGAAAGATGGTGCCGTCAGCCAGACAGGCAAATACCGTACATTTGAAAAGGCACTGGAGAGCGGCATAATGAAAGCCCTCCACACCATGTAAACCAGCAGATTGCATTTCTTGTCCCTGTTCATGCAATCGTTTTCGTGAATTAAGCAGCATAAAAGCATCATATCTATACATATATGTATTACCTTTGCTGCCATATTCAACAATCATCATGACATCATTAACCATAGCCATTGTTTTTGTTTTCATAGTGGGCTATCTTTGCATAGCCTTTGAAAGCAGTTTGAAAATCAACAAAGCGGCCATCGCCCTGCTCATGTGCGTAGCCACATGGACCCTCTTCATGCTCGACCCGGGCAGTTACATCTCAGGCATGGTAGAGGAGCTGCCTCAGAAAGTGAGCGAAATCCTAAAGCATCATTTGGGCGAGACCGGCGAGACATTGTTCTTCCTCATGGGAGCCATGACAATAGTGGAAATCGTTGACAAGAACGGCGGTTTCAACTTTGTTCGTGACATGATAGCCACATCGAGCAAGCGCAAATTGATGTGGCGCATTGCCTTCATGACATTCATTCTCTCTGCCATCCTCGACAACCTCACCACCAGCATCGTAATGATCATGGTGCTAAGGAAGTTGGTGCATGACCGCAACGACCGTCTGATTTACGCCTCGCTCATCATCATCTCCGCCAACAGCGGTGGTGCCTTCTCCCCCATAGGCGACGTCACCACCATCATGCTCTGGATAAAGGGAATGATAACCACCCAAGGTGTCATCAAGGAGATATTCCTGCCTTCGCTGGTCTCCATGGTCATCCCGGCACTCATACTCCAATACAACCTGAAAGGAGAACTGCCAAAGGCAAGCAACGACGACCAGCAGGCAACCAAGAACATTTTCAGCAGCCGGCAGCGCAATGTAATCTTCATCCTTGGAGTGGGCGGCTTGATGTTCGTTCCCATCTTCCGTTACCTCACAGACCTGCCTCCATTCATGGGCATCCTGCTCATCCTCGGCATCCTGTGGACAACCACGGAGATATTCTATCGCAATGTGAAGCAGAAAGACAGTTTTTCCAGGCGAGTGTCGCATCTTCTTGCCAACATCGACATGACCACCATATTGTTCTTCCTCGGCATATTGATGGCTGTGGCATGTCTTGAAGAAGTTGGCGTGCTTACGATGCTGGGCGAGAATCTCGATTCCATATCAGGCGGCAACCACTACCTTGTGACTGGCGTGATAGGCGTATTGTCGAGCATAGTGGACAACGTACCTCTGGTGGCCGGATGCATGGGCATGTACCCCATAGCCGAGATAGGCGACATGGCAGTAGATGGCATTTTCTGGCAGTTGCTTGCATTTTGCGCCGGCGTGGGCGGTTCGATGCTCATCATAGGCAGTGCCGCCGGTGTTGTGGTGATGGGCCTGGAGAAGATCACCTTTGGCTGGTACATGCGCAAGATTACATGGATAGTCTTCGTAGGCTACATCAGCGGCATGTTCTCCTATTGGCTTGTCGACACGCTGATAGGTTGACCCCCACAGCAACACAAAAAACACAATTCCGGGAGGCATTCATGGATGTGATGCCTCCCGGAATCTCTTTTACAACAATCTATAATGAAACATCAAAGAGGGTACTCGTCGAAAGCATAGAGCACGGTGGACAGATATCTCTCGCCAGTGTCGGGCAACAGCACCACCACTTTCTTTCCCGCATTTTCAGGACGTGCAGCCACTTGTGCTGCGGCAAAAGCAGCAGCCCCTGAAGATATGCCCACGAGCAACCCATCATGCTGGGCAAGCAGTCTTCCCGTGCGGATGGCATCGTCGTTGCTTACGTCAACAACCTCGTCCACCACGTTGGCATCATAGGTCTTTGGCACAAATCCAGCTCCTATTCCCTGTATCTTGTGTGGACCACTCTGGCCTCCATTGAGCACGGGTGACGAAAGAGGTTCCACAGCCACGATTTTCACGTTGGGGTTCAGTTCCTTCAGTCTTTTGCCGATGCCCGACACGGTGCCGCCAGTTCCCACACCAGCCACGAAGATGTCAACTTGCCCGTCGGTGTCATCCCATATTTCCTTTCCTGTAGTAAGATAGTGTTTTTCAGGATTCGAAGCGTTTTCAAACTGCTGCAATATGATGCTTCCCGGTATGGCATCCCTCAGATCTTGTGCAGCCTTGATGGCTCCCGGCATGCCTTCCTTTCCACTTGTAAGCCTCACTTCGGCTCCATAGGCCTTCACCAGGTTGCGTCTTTCCACGCTCATGGTCTCTGGCATGGTGAGGATGAGTTTGTAGCCTTTCACAGCCGATACGAGAGCGAGTCCCACGCCAGTATTGCCGCTTGTAGGTTCGATGATTGTTGCACCCGGCTTGAGCAATCCTTTTCGTTCGGCATCCTCTATCATGGCCAGTGCTATCCTGTCTTTCACGCTCCCTCCCGGGTTGAAGTATTCCACTTTTGCCACGATTGGAGTTTCAAGTCCCTTTTCTGCTGAGAATCCTGACAATTCGAGCAATGGGGTGTTTCCTATTAGTTCCGTGAGTTTTTTTGCTATTTTCGTCATGATGGTTTTCTTATTAATTGTGATAAGTTAATATGTTTTGATTTATAAAATACAGAATGTCATGTGTTTCAGCTATAACGCCTGGGAATTTCAGATGGCATTGAAAGCATCGTCGAGGGCCTCTATCAAGTCTTCCACGTTTTCTATTCCTATGCTCAGTCGTATGGTGGAGGGATAAATGTGCTGCTGTTGCAGTTCCTCTTCCGACATTTGCGAATGGGTAGTAGTTGCCGGATGAATGACAAGCGACTTCACGTCAGCCACATTGGCGAGCAACGAGAATATCCTGAGGTTGTCGATGAATTTCCAAGCTTCCTCCTGTCCGCCTTTGATTTCAAAGGTGAAGATGGAGCCAGCCCCATTGGGATAGAGTTGTGTGTAGAGTTCGTGGTCGGGATGAGTTGCCACGGCAGGATGGTTCACCTTCGCCACCTTTGGATGATTTGTGAGGTAGTCCACAATCTTCAGAGTGTTTTGCACATGACGCTCCACACGCAGGCTCAGAGTCTCCAGTCCCTGCAGCAGCACCCAGGCATTGAATGGGCTGATGGCGGCTCCCGTATCCCTGAGGATGACGGCACGTATGCGGGTCACGAAAGCGGCAGGTCCTGCCACGTCGGCGAATACTGCTCCATGATAGCTTGGGTCTGGTTTTGCCAGTGTTGGGAACTTGTCGGCATTTGCCTTCCAGTCAAAGCTGCCACCATCCACGATGACGCCTCCGAGCGAACTGCCATGCCCGCCAATGAATTTGGTGGCAGAATGCACCACGATGTCGGCTCCGTGCTCTATGGGCCTGATGAGGTAAGGAGTGCCGAAGGTGTTGTCGATTATCAGCGGAATGTTGTGCCTATGAGCTATCTCTGCCAGTCTTGAGATATTTGTCACGTCAGAGTTAGGATTACCGAAAGTCTCTGCATAAATGGCCTTTGTTTCGTTCAGTATGGCCTTCTCCACGGCATCGAAGTCAGCAACATTCACGATGGTGTTCTTCACACCTTGGCTTGCCAGCGTATGAGTGATGAGGTTGAAAGTTCCTCCATAGAGGTTGTCTGCAGCCACGATGTGGTCGCCAGGCAGCAAGATGTTCTGCAAGGAGTATGTGATGGCAGCAGCTCCCGATGCCACAGCCAGTCCTGCCACACCGCCTTCGAGTGCAGCCACCCTGTCCTCGAACACACCCTGTGTAGAGTTGGTAAGCCTGCCATAGATGTTGCCTGCGTCTCTCAGTCCGAACCTGTCGGCAGCGTGCTGCGAATTGTGGAACACATACGAGGTCGTCTGGTAGATGGGCACGGCTCTTGCGTCTGTCACGGGGTCTGCCTGTTCTTGTCCTACATGCAATTGTAGTGTTTCAAAACGATACTTGTTCTTGCTCATGACTTTTTCCTTTCTTTATGATTGATTATTTGAATTATCACCTTTACCGACATCCATCGTCGCTTATCTGCCAAGCTGGGAAGAATAAGAAAAGACTGAATGACGGGTGCAAAGGTAAGGCGAAAGAACGGATTGTGAAATCACACGACAAAGGCATTTCGCATACCACAAATATGGTATTTGACCACCCGCGACATACTTTCACCTTATTAAAATGCTTTTCAAGCACATTTATGGCGCATAAAGACGTAAAAATTACACTTATTAACAAAAATTACCACAACATGCATGAATTTCTTTACAATTTGATGTAATTTTGCGTGAAAAAGTGAAAAGTTTGGTATCCATCCACTCTTTTCCCTCGCAGGCAAATGCCAAACGAGTATTCATTGCTCATACAGACAGACGGAAACGTTGAATTTTTAACACATACTTTCATGAACATTCCTGCAGTATTTTGGCTTGTTCCCATTGCCTCGGTGTGCGCATTGGGAATGGCATGGTATTTCTTCAAGCAGATGATGCGTGAAGAAGAAGGCACACCACGTATGGCAGA
>CAMJLI010000145.1 GCA_946406585.1 uncultured Prevotellaceae bacterium
ATAGCTTCATCAGACATGGGAATTGAGATGGAATATTGCATAAGCTGTAATCCTGTATACGATCAAGGTGCAGTTCTGTCAGCCTGCTCAAGCCTATGTCTGGTATAAAACCATCTTGCATTTCCACCCAAAGAGCCATATAATAGCCCTCATTTGGTGAATGGACGCGAAGATTTGGCGACATCTTTCCCTTTAATGTCAATTTGTTGATGCTTGAAGGTAGGTAGATGTCTTCTACATCTATTCCGCTAATTTCCAACTCTTCCAAATGCGTACGACAGAGGTCTAACTTCCGTCGTGAGCAATTATCCCATACCAACTCATGGACAAGAAACCTACGCTCTAAAAAGGGTATCAGTTGAGGATAATCCTTTGAGGTGCTAATTCTCGCTAATCCAGGGAACTTGTCCAATTCAGAAAAATCCTTGATAGCACCGAGCGTATCGTCAAACAGCCCCCAGAGATTCTTATTCATCTCTTTGCCAGCGACAATGACGGTTTCACCTTCATTAAATTTTCCAAGAGCATCTTTGAAAGCCAGCACCTGGTCTTTGGGCAATTTTTCCCACTTATCTTGCCATTTCTGTTGAATACCGTCAGGCCAATTGCCAAAACGACGACATTCCTCAATAGGTCTAACAATCATGTTTCCGATAAGCATGGCATGAGATGGAAAAAACTTGACAGGTGCCCAGCAATGGCAAATCTCATTATTCCAAGAATGGTGATTCAGCAGGAGATAGGATATTTTTTTGAGATCCCTCTCTTCAGGAATCTTCTCGTCCCAATAGTCCAGATCCACGAAGACAGCATATTCTTCACCCAACTGCTCGCCAATCTGTACAATCTGGAAAGTAAACCACTTTCCTGTTTCCCTTTCTTGGAGAGCATACACATCTCCCACTTCTAATGATTGCTTCTGCTTCATCTTTTCTGAAATCTTTTCCGGTCGTTCACATTAACGACAAAAACGCTCAAATCACCTCTCATTCACAACAACTGTTCCAGCTGCTGCACTGCAAGCGTGATGTCATCGCCAAACTTCTCATGGTCTCTCAAAAAATCAGTCCTACCTTGGGAGATGAGCTCTAATAGTTCTTTACTCATCTCTTCGACGAATGAAGCGATGGCATACTCAATGTCATCGCGCTGCCATTCAATGGTGGAATGGACATACACGTTCCGCTTCTGGTGCAGGAAACTATAGGCCGTCTCTATGCTGTCTTTCGTCACCATTCTTTCCTTTCCACTGATTCTCTCTGACTGCCAGTGACTGCGGTACCATCGTAACCTATCGGCCTAAACTGTCTTTGGTCCTCACTCCATACGAAACCATGGGAAAAGAGATAGTTCCTTACTTCCCCTGGTTCTCTGTTGAACGCATAGCACAACGCCTCCAGCGTGTCGAACTCCTCATCACGCAGGAGCATGTTGACGCTTGACACCAAAATGGCCGGGTCTTTGGGCAGATAATCCATATTCTTCTATTCACTTTTGATAACACAAGGCAAAGATACGGAAAGTCGAGAGCAGAGCAAAAAAAATCCCATTCTTTTTCTTTGCCGAGAAGTAATACCTTCGCTTTGCAGAAGCAAAGTTACCATCAAGTGATAGAAAACCGAAAGTTTTTTTCCATACTATCCCCATAAAAGTAATTTCATCAAAGACAATGGAACAGAATATTGAGAAGACATTTCGCATTTTTTGTTATCTTTGCGGCAACATTGCGACGTTTTTTGATAATACCAGCGAAAAAAATATGGATGCACATATACAAAAATGCTCGACAGACCACCTGCAAAGATACGCGGAAATCTATGCAGAAGCGTTCTCCGGTGAGCCGTGGAACGACGCATGGACGGTGGAGGACGCCTTCGTCCATGTGAGCGAAATCCTCGAGAGCAAGCAGTCATACGGACTGGAGTACATGGTGGACGGCAAGGTGGCGGGATTCATCCTCGGCACCTCGATGTTGTTCCACAATGGCAGGACCTTTGAGATCAACGACCTGGCGGTGGCCGTCGAATACCAAAGACCTGTGTCCAGTTTCCTCATCGAACATCCCAAGGGACTCATCCTTTTCGACACGGGATGGCACAGGGAGATGTCGTCCGAGGGCGTGTTTGACAAACGAGCGCAAGTCAAGTCGCTCGGCTCATGGTTTTTATATCAGATCAACCAGGGACATATCGCCATGGTCAGCGAATTGTCGTTCCAGACACAGATTCCCGATGGCAAGCGAGCACTGAAGAACACAGGCACTGAAAACATGAGATGCTATGCATCCAATACAAGGCCAACGCCTTCACTGAGGCAGACAGTCACATGACCGACGGTGTGATCCTCCAGGAAGGACTGAAATGGTAAGGAATCACTAGAAAATCTTAAAGTAATCATTTTGCATAAGATGGCTAATTTACATGTCAGCCATCTTTTTTGGGGGAGGAAATTTGAAGAAAATTGGGCAACACATAGGAAATTAAACCATGCTCATTTGTCCATTTCGGAAATATTGATTACTTTTACGGCGTCTAAAATAAGACAAATAACTAAGAGCCAATAATCTATTTTTTATTTCATATGAGACGATTAATTTACGCATTGTCATTCTTCTGGCTGATGGCCATAAGTGCTGTGGCACAGGACTTCAAGCTCTATTATGCTAAGGATGTGACCAATGTGACGGATTTCAGCAGTACTCGCAAGATTGCCCAGCAACTCACATGGAAAGAAGTCAAGAACGGTGCCATCGACGGCAACGCCGCTGATGTGAAGGCGGTTACCGACATGTTAAAGGATCCGCGAATGAAAGGGCTGGACGACCAGCGGTTGTTCTGGCGTATGCGTGACGAGACACTGCTTGCCTTCCGCATCAACGACGGAAGCGGGAAAACAGGCATCTATGAAGTGGAAGTGGATTATGGTGTCAAGACCGACGAGGGCAATCCCTACAAGCTGACGCTTAATACCAGCAGCTATTTCTTTGCCAACATGCCGCTCTTTTCTTCAGAGGGCAACATCACTGTCACCGTCAGGAAAAAAGGCAGCAAGGACAAACCCTTCGTATTCCGTTACTGGGTTTACGACTGGGACAATGAAAACGTATACATATTCCAATTAGACCAGAAGCGGCAGTCGACGGGCAACACCTACGGCATGGAGTACGTCACCACCTACACCGATGCCAACGGTCAGTTGCAGGTAGAGCGCAACACACTGCAACTGCGCTCCACCTATTTCCAAAGTTTTTACGTACCCAAAGACCACACACTGACCGACATCTATTTCCTCACCGGCAACGATAACGAAGGTTACGACAAGATGCGCATGAACATGGAATTCATACACTCAGGCATCGACCTCGACAGCAAGATGGAAATACCCCGATTAGAGACCATGTTCAATCTCACCAAGCACGAAAACCGCGAGTTGATGAACTTCAACTGGTTAGGTACCGGCTTGTTTGAGAAATACGACACGCTGTTCCTGCAGTTGTTTACCGAGGACGGCACGCGCATCACCAAGGCCAACATCAACGTTCACCGCGTCGACAGCAAGGGGCACTACGTGGACGATGCCTCGCTGTCATATCTAGGTTACGATGCCGCAAGCCAATCACACCTTATTCACACTTATGCTCATCATGCCTACATAGAGATTCTTGTACCCGGCTGTTTGCCCATGCTCTACCGCTACAAAGGTGCTTCCATGGCAGAATCACGCATACTTGACGAGGAATTGTGTACGGCGAAGCTCACGCTAAAGGCTGGACAGCCGGATGCCAACGGCATTGCCATCAGCGACCAATACCTACGCCACATGGAAGACCTGCATGTGGCCGTCACGCATGACGACATCGACTATGCCGTCTGCAAAGAACAAGACTACAACCTCTCCGGGCGTTCTCCTGTTGAGACCATCTCGTTCATGGACAACGGCGGAACTGATTTTCCCAAATTATTAAACAATGAGCCCACAGAGAAGTTCGCTCAGATGGAGGTGACTTTCTCCAGCCTTAAAGGAAGCAATGCGCCCACCTGTTCGATGACCGCCAAGGAGTTGGAGAGCGGCAACCAACATACCCTCAGAAATATCAATACCGAGGTTGTGAGTTCCAAAGAGTTCACGCACTTCACCCGCGACTATTATTTCACCCGCTTCGACCTGACAGAAGACTTGCCATACAACACGGACGTAGAACTGACACTCCATACGCCATCGGCTACCTACACAGGATTTCCTCGTCTCCGGAATGTGTATTTCAACCAGGAGGAGCAAGAGAAAGAAGTGGAAGAGGAAACCCAAAAGAGTTCCACTCCCCCCGATGATTCCGACAAGGCATCCCGTGCTTTCGAAGATGGTGGTTTCTCTTTTGGCACAGCACCTGAGTTCAACTTCAAGATCAGTGATAAATTCACCATCAAGACCGGCGGTACCGCTGACGTCTCAAGGCAGTTGTTCCAGTGGTTCATACAATTAATCTATAATGGTGTGGATCCCAAACAGGATCAGGGCAAGAAGAAGACCGCCCGAGACGCTGCCAGGAACTACTCCAACTGGAGCAAAAGGGTCAACAAATACGATGAAGCAGAAAATCAGCCGTTTGAGAGTACAGCCATGACGCTTGCAGGTGGCAGTGAGAAGTTAACCGACTGGGCAGCGAAGGAGGGAAACCGTATTTTTCAAGTCAATGCCAACCACATCGGTTGGTACTTTGGCGGCGGTGCAAAGTTTGCTGTACAGGCCAAACTATGGGACTTCCATGACTTCCAAATCAGCGAATTTTCCGGCTACCTTGAGGGCGGTTTTGGCTGGTTCTGGGGGCCACCAACCGATGGCCATATCGGCAAGGTGACGAAAATCACTAAATTGGTGCCCATTGATCTCGATTTCGGTGCCGTCTTCGATGCCAATTTGCGTCTCGACGCAGCACTCATGTCGTTTAACGACAAAGCCATGAGTTTTGACAACTTCGGCTTCTTCGCCGGTGTGAGTGCAACGGCAAGGGCTGGAGGATGGTTTGGCATCAAGTGCAAGCGCAACTGGGCTGTAGACGTCGGAATGAATATGCGTGCAGGCGCCAAACTGTCAGCGGAAGCAGGCTATGCCACTCCTTTCATGTCAAAGGAATGTGGTGCAGGAACCCGCCTCACTATGCTTGCTCTGATAGAAGCCCATCTCTACGCGCGCAGTTTCTTCTGTCACTTATCCTGGCAGGAAGGATGGAAATGGGGCAAGCAACTATTCTACCCCAACAATGGCCACAATCCCTACCATAAGGATTTCCCCTATTGGATTCCTAAGAAAAATGCCCATCAGACGACCGTGGCCAATGCCTACC
>CAMJLI010000146.1 GCA_946406585.1 uncultured Prevotellaceae bacterium
CCTATGAGAAAGAACGCCGTGAAAGAGGACGCCAACACGAGGAAAAAGTCATCCAATATGAAACAAAAAGTACATCCAAAGGCGGATGGTTCTCACGTGGATACAAATTTTTCCAAGATCTTGGCACAAAAATCATCTCAGCAGAAGAGGAGTAAGACAACACCCAACATTCACATACCATCAAACATAATACAAACATGCAAAACGACAAGAATACCAGCAAGAATGAAGTCCTCGATTTTGAAGACCTTCCAAAAGACAACTGTATCATCAAGGTCATTGGTGTAGGTGGCGGCGGCGGCAATGCTGTAAACCACATGTATCGCAAGAGCATTAAAGATGTGACATTCGTGCTCTGCAACACCGACCGTCAAGCACTCAACAACTCTCCAGTACCAGCACACATTCAGTTTGGCGAAGGACTTGGAGCCGGCAATGTACCCGAAGTGGCACGCAAGGCTGCCGAAGAAAGCGAAGAAGACATCAGAAGAATGTTCGAGGATGGCACAAAGATGTCGTTCATCACTGCCGGCATGGGTGGCGGCACAGGAACCGGTGCCGCACCCGTAATCGCACGCGTGTCGAAGGAACTCGGCATCCTTACCGTGGGCATCGTCACCATCCCCTTCCAGTTTGAGGGTTCCAACAAAATAGACCAGGCTCTTGATGGCGTTGAGGAAATGGCAAAGCATGTGGATGCCTTGCTCGTAATCAACAATGAGCGTCTCCGCCAAATCTACCCCGATGTCTCCGTACTCAACGCCTTTGCAAAAGCCGATGACACCTTGAACATTGCAGTCCGCAGCATCACCGAAATCATAACCTACCACGGTCTTATCAACTTGGACTTCAACGATGTGCGCACCGTATTGAAAGACGGCGGGGTCGCCATCATGAGCACAGGCTATGGAGAAGGCGAAGGACGTGTGAAGAAAGCCATCAAGGATGCGCTCAACTCTCCCTTACTTAATGACAACGACGTGTTCAACTCCAAGAAGATCCTGCTGAACATCACATTCTCCGAGGACAAGGATAATGAAGGGCTCATGATGGAGGAGATGAACGATGTCCATGAATTCATGGCCAAATTCGGCAATGATTACAAAATCAAATGGGGACTTGCCGTAAATCCCGAGATGGGCAAGAAAGTGAAGGTTACCATCCTTGCTACGGGTTTCGGCATAGAGCATGTAGATGGCATGAGCATGCATCAGAACAAACACATACAAGTGGATTCTGTCCGCATGGCCGAAGAGGAAGAGCAGCGCTTGAACTTGATAAAGCGCCGTGAGGGATACTACGGCAAGACCACATCCGTTTCCTACAAACCCCACCCAAACATTTATATATTCAAGCAAGAAGACCTGGACAACGAGGACATCATCATGGCAGTGGAGAGTACAGCTACCGCACACCGCTCACGAAAATCACTCGAACGTATCTGCCACTTTTCCATTGGAGATGGGATAGGTAACGAAACTATTGCTGAGACAGAAAGCCAAAACAAAAGCAACAAAATCGTTTTTTAAATACAACCATATTTCATAATTTTGATTACCTACATGGAAGACGGCTCCATTTGAGAGAATGATGCCGTCTTTTCATGAAACTGCCATAAAAGTAAGTGCAGAATCTCGTCTTATCCCAAACTTGGATTCTTATACTTGGATTTCACAATCTCATAAGAGTTTCTTGTGAGTTTCTTAAGGATGTCATCAGAAGCCTTGTCAGGGATGACGCCAATCCAGTATTTAGGTGACATGTTGGACGGTTTTGCAATGCCATCATGATTGGCAAAGAGTTCCTCGATACGCTCGGGCTGGCACTTCAATGTGATGACAGAGAAATCATCACAATCGAAAAACGAGAACATGTGTCCATGAACATAGAAGACCAACACACTACTGGCACCATGGAAGGCTGTGAAAGGCATTTTCTCCTCCACATCTTCGCCCAACGACAAGCAAAACTCGCGATAGTCTTCAATGTTCATCAGCGTTCCTTTTTGCTGCAATCATCTTAATTGTCAAGTTTGAAAACCTCAAAGATGTTGTAGCTGACACCATGGTCATAGATGTCCTCGCCCTCATATTCCTTCACCTTTTTGACGACCCTAATTGTTACGGGCAGGACAATAATCTCATAGACCGTCTTCAGCACCAGCTGTGAAAGCATCATCAATGGAAGTTCTTCATCAGGCAACACACCATAGAAAGCCAAAGGAAAGAAGCAAATAGAATCTGCACCCTCACCCCATACTGTACTCATGATGGCTCTCAGTGGGAAGCGACGCCCATTATCTGCAATCTTCATGCGGCTCATGACGTAGGCATTGACGAAACTACCAACAATGAACGACACGAAAGAAGCAAGGGCGATACGAGGAGTTAGTCCGAAGATGGCATGAAAGCCTTCGTCATTCTCCCAATAGGGGGCACCGGGTATGGCATCGGCAACACAAGCCACCATCATGAAAGCGAAGTTGGTGAGGAATCCAGTCCAAATCAATATGCTCGCTCTGCGAAAGCCCCACACTTCGCACACCACATCATTTACGATATATGAAACAGGAAATATCAGCAGTCCCCCTGTGAGGTGCAGAGACCCAAATACCATCTGCTTGGTTTCAAGGATGTTGGATGCTATCAGACACACAGTAAATATGATGCTGAACACCATGAACAGCACCGATACCATCGTCTTTTCCTTCTTTATGTTACTCATATACGGTGATTATGTATGAATGTTTACGAATTACACCTTATGTTAAGGTCCACCCCTGCATAAAAAGACGAATACAAAAAAGGCAATACTTTCCAAATCACAGCCTTATGCCTAAGGATGCCCGAGCACGCCATTTGTTCTGGTTGACGACCACCGCGTCGTCATCGAATACAGAATTGTTCATCACCAAAGTGACGCCAGCGAAAAAACGCGGGGAGAAATTGCGTACTATAGCCACTCGCTCGTTGAAAAGCATGTTGAAGCGCATGCGTTTAGCATTCTTGCGCTCTCCATTCACAGTGAAGTTGTTGCGATTGTAGACGACAAAGGTTGGAAGAGCGGAAAAATGCAGGAGCCATTTATTGCCAAGAACCAAATTATATCCATAGCCGCCACCGACACCTATGTGTCCTGTGTAGATTCTCACTTCTGGAGCATTGGGATTTTTTTCTTTCAGTTCATTGGTCGTCTTTATGCTTCCCCCTTGATAGCTGACCCCCGCAAGCCACGAGCCAGCTGAACGTTGCTGAATGTAAGACTGATTGAAGGCCGCAGGATAGGAAAAACGGCGATTGTTGAAAGTGTAATAGCCCGCCAAATTAAGCACTTTCATGAAGATGTCTCCACTTTCAAGCCTTTGCATGCCGTTGCGCTCAATATCACCCGCAAGAGTTAATGAACGTTGGTAACTGGCATCTATACTTATTTTGCTGCTATAATAATTCAGGTTGAATTCATAGTCCTTGTAAGCCCCTTTCAATTTGGCAGGGTTGATGGTCAGACCAGCAGACACGCCCCTGTAGATTGCAGCCAAGGAAATGGTTGTCTTATGGCTGGTCTGGAGGTCAGCCTTCGAATAGATGTCGTTTACCGTTCCCTTGGCATGGATGCTATTGCCAGTCTGGTTCAACCTTAGTTTCAGTGTCAGACGTCCCTCAGGCCTTACGACATAATTGGTGTCATAAGGTATCTTGTAATATCGTGCAGTGAGAGCACTATCCACCTTCGCCATTCTTTGCCTGTCGCGGTTTTGGGCATTGACGCTCATCATTGAGAGGAGCGTTATCAAAGTGACGATTGTTCTCAATTATTCTTTTTTGAATTTTGCAGGTTACTTTATCAAGTCAAATAGCAGAGACTCAATGGTCTCTGCTATTATAATGCAACTACTTCGTGGCACCTCCGAGGGCAATGTAGAGAGCTATTACAGATTTTGCACCGTTGTACATGTTCATGGCCTCGCTTAGCTGCGCATTGAGAAGAGTCTCCTGAGCAGTGAGCACTTCGAGATAGCTTGCCTTGCCATTGTCCATCAGTTCGTGTGTGCCCATATAGGCCTCACGCAACACATCCACTTGCCTATGGTAGTAAGCATGCTTGTCACGTGCAGCCTGGCAGTCAGCCAAAGCCTCATTCACCTGGTTGCCGGCATCTATAACAGTTTGGACGTACTTGCGTTGCAAGTCTTCCTCTGTGAGTTGGGCAATCTTATGGTTTGCCTTTATTTTTCCACGGGCAAAGATAGGTTGTGTGAGAGATGCCACGGCATTCAGCAATATCTTGCCAGGGTTCACCACCATGCTTCCGGCACTATTGGTCCATCCGGCAACCCCTTGCAACGTGATGCCCGGGAAGAAAGCAGCCTTTGCAGCCTGAGTGTTGTAGAATGCCTCTTCCAACGCAAAGTTGGCAAGACGTATGTCAGGACGGTTTTGCAGCACTTCAGCAGGAACACCTATCTGAAGGAACTTCGAGTCAAACATTCTTTGTCCTGTAGAAGCTTCAGTATGTTCCGGCAATGCAGATGTTCCCCATTTGTTTCTCTTGATTTGTTGAGGAGTATCTGCCATGAGTCGACAGATGGCATTCTCCACGCTGCGTATGTTGCGGCGAGTGTCTACAATCTGTGTCTTCACATTGAGGTAAGAAGACTCCATTTGATTGACAGCTGTGGAATATGACTTTCCATTCTCCCAAAGAACTTTCTGAGTTTCAAGAGATACGTTCCAAAGACTGTCTGTGGCGGTGAGGATGTCCAACTGACGGTCGAGCAACTGCAACATGTAATATTGCTGAGCCACTGTGGAAATGAGGTTTGCATGCAGAGCTTCCTCACGCACCTGTGATTGCAGCAGCACGGCATTGGCAGCACGTTTCTTGTTGGTGATTGAGCCAAAGACATCGAGGTCCATACTTAACTGAAGCGGCATGTTGTAGGTCTTGCTGACAGGCCCGAAATCGAAGCTGGACAACGTACCGGAAGGTGAGAAGTATAGTGAAGGCAGGTATGCCATATTGGCGACTTTCAGAGATTCCTCACTCTTTTCTATTGCAATGCGAACTGAGTTCATGTCGGTATTGTTGGCCAACACCTTTTCAATAAGCTGTTGCAGCAATGGGTCTGTGAAGAAATCACGCCATTTCAACTCAGCCAAATACCCCCTTTCAGAAGCATCCTTGATGTCCTTGCTCGTACCATAGACATTGTTGGGTATATCTGTTTGCGCCTCGTAGATGCCATGCAAATCCTTCATCTCTTTAAAGACGCTACAGCCTGTGAGCAAAAAAGCCATGGCTGCAATGGTGAAGATATTATTTAGTCTTTTCAT
>CAMJLI010000147.1 GCA_946406585.1 uncultured Prevotellaceae bacterium
GGTTGGCAGAGGAAAGTGTCACGGCGACATTATCCCATTTCTCCTTGGTGTTTTGGAACACATTTGCCTTATAGGACAATTGGAGAGGCTGTGTTATCCCTTCCGAGCGGATGTCATAGGTAGGATACCAACCGGCGTTTTTCACATAGTAGGAAATTTCGAACTCAGCCCGGCAAGCCTGTGGAACATTTACCTTGACATCCACTTCCGTGACGGTGGTCAATTGCAGGTGAGCTATAGAGTCAACCGTTGTTTCAAGTTGGTGCTTTTGTTCCTTCACCTTCTCAATATCCTCGTCTATGGCAATCATCTTCTTTTTCAGTGCGAGGAGTTCCTGCGAATAATAGTTGTTGATTTCCTTGATGCCTGCGAGAGGAGTCACCGCAGTACGATTGCTTACGGAGCAGTTGGTCTTCACCATTTCGAGCTGTGCCTCCACCACTTCCCGTTGGGCACGCAATTCACTTTCCTTGTCACTTGCAGCCTTCACTTTCTGCTGTGCCTCCTTCAGCAACTTCACCTGTTTTATGCTGTCGGGATGCGCCTTTCTATAATTCACCCCGAGGACAGTCAGTTTGCCACGGGCTCTCATCTGCAAGCTTTTCGTGTCGGTATATGGGGAGAGACCGGTGAAGGTGACCACTTGCTCTCCTGCTGTAAGGTTCAAGGACTGGGTGCGCTCCACTTGCGCTCCATTTGCGAACACTGTCACATGCTTGATTGGTGCTTCATGTTTGTCAGCTGCCAACATTGACAAGCTTGTTGCCAACAACACCCCCAACATACATAAGATTCTTGTTCTCATACCCTTCTTCGTTTGGTTTAACCCTACAAATATAATGTTTTTCCTCTTAGCTACAGCATGAAGCATCATTTTTTTGAGATTTCTTTCAGATTGTTAACGGTGTGACAAATTCTGTCCACGTTGAGCCATACCATGACGCCAGTCTTTTCCTTCAGGCAGATACCCCGACAAGTCGATGTCGAAACAGTGCCAGTTTACTGTCACACCGCGAGCGTTCCATTTGGTATAGGGTGCCACATAGCAAGAGAAAGCCTCCTGTGAGGTTTCACCCGTAGTCAACTTGAAATTGGGAATTAGCGTGCTTCCATAAGCATGGTTGGAGGGAATGCCATACTCCATGAAGTTATAGAAGGGATAGCGGTCATCAGAACCCAACTCGCTACCTGTCACGAGATAAACAAGTTCGCTGCCGTACCCCGTGGCATTCTCTATATAGTGGAACACACGCAAGATGCCGGTGTAACGGTTGTAGAGTCCGAACATGCGTGTTGACGACGCATTTGGGTCGTTGAGCTCACAGAAAGCCATCTCCCATCCCATTTCCTTTTTCGTGTCAAAACGCACGTAATCTGGGATGTATTGGGCTGCGGCACCATACCACGGGCAATAGATTTCATCACCTACACCAGCTATTTTCACAGTATTGCAATTCTCCCAGTTGGAACTAGGGTGTAAAAGTTTTCGATTCATTTTTCAACTCACTTTTTTCAGTTCATTTTTCCTTTTGACAGCCCAGTTGTCAAGCAGATTTAGGTCAGTCCATTCTTTGATGTCCACCAGCCTGACGGTTTCCATTCTGCCTTTGAAGTCGAACGCAATCCGTCTTTCTCTTGTGGAGAGTTTACCGACAGTTGCGATGTTGAGCACGGAAGCCGTCACCCCACAGAGTTTGTTGGTCGGCTTTCTTGTCTTCCACCAGCCGAACGTGGACTCTATGATATCAGACGATATGTGGCGCGCCTCGCCTTTGCCCTCGATTTTCTTGGCTTCTCCTAGCAGATATGTGCCGATTTTGGCCCCTATTGCAATTGTCCTGCTGTTGCAGTCCTTGCCAGTGATGAGCTTGCCCGCCGCCCATGCACACAGTTTGGCCGTCTCCGCCGATATGCCGTCCCTCTTGCATCTTTGCTCAATGTGCCTGACGCATTCCATTACAGCTGTCAACTCTTCTATCAGCGGCGTGTGGCCTTTCATGAAGGCGAAGGCTCCCTGTTGCTCCGGAGCCAGCGATGTGTATGCCTTGAGCATGTCCCCGGCCCCATTCCACCCAGTCGAACAGGTTCAAGAACCTCGCGATTGTCCTCTGCTTGGGCGGCAGCAGGTATGCGTTGTCCGTCAGGTGGTACTTCAGGCGGATTGCGCCTAGTTTCGACGTAAATTCCTCAAAATCAGGCTGCCCCCTATATGCATCCTCCAGTATCAGCCCTATGGAGTGGCTGATGTCACGGTGGTGGGTGACGCCCGTCTGACGGATACCCTTGGCAAGGTTCACCCCGTTGTCGCTGATGATGTATTCGGGGGCGTGCCCGGCCTTTCCGGTGCAGCGGGCGACCGCCTGCTCCACAGCGTCCCCGTCCCAGGAGGGGGCGACTTCCAGCCCCAGGACCTCCACGTCCTCATGCCTCAGCGGCTGGCCGGAAGGCCTTGCCGGCGCAGCGAGTGTCACCAGCAGCTTCTGGCTGCCAACCGAGATGCTCTCGTCGATGATGCCGCAATACTCCTGGCCGGAAATCTCCTGGCCGGAATCCAGGTACGTGGAAAGGCCGATTTTCTTGGCCCAGTTGGATATCTCGGTATGTGAGGGCAGCTCGCCCTCGAACACACCGTTGAAGCATTCGTCTATAATCTCCAGCAGCGTGACCACGGAGCGCAACCCGAAGCCCACGTTGGTGTAAATCGTCGTGGCAAGCCTGATGGCTAGCTCTGAGAACTTGTGTCCCCTAACAGGCTTGACAACAACCGCTCTTGCTCTTCGCTCAATACGATTGTCCGCACTTTTTTTTTGCTCCCCCCTCTCAACTCCTTGATCTCCTTCTTGCATTCTTTCAACTTTTCTTTTGCAGCCTCCAGCTTTTTATCGCGTTTTTGTCCGATTGAAGTAAAAAGAGGATTTGAGAGGATATAATAGGAAGGAGAGGATATCTGAACACGCAAAAACTCTGATTAAAAAATTCGATAAATATTTAAGCGATAAAACCTATTGCTTTTGAATGATTTTTTGTAATTTTACGGCCTAATAAGATAAAAAATCACAAGACATGAAAAAAGTCACCCCAATAATACTTGTTGCCATTCTATACCCCATGATTATCCAAGCCCAGGGTGTGGCAATAGACTTTTCCCTGTATGATGGTACACAAATAACCAATTCCGACTTTGAAGATTGGAGCGGACCAGATTTCGGCAATGTCCCCGTGGGTTGGCACAGCTTTGAATCGGTGGGAGGCAGTTCGCCTTATGCTGCCTCTGCATATTCCACTGATCAAACAAGCAAGAACGCGTCGGACTTGCGTGAAGGAACGCCAGGAGACTTCTGCCTCAGACTTGTGCCTCGCGAGATGGGACAGACATTGGCAAACGGAACAATCACCACAGGCAGGATACATGTCGGCGACAACAGTCCCACCAATCCAATGAACCATGTAGAGATGGACATTTCTTCGAAGGACACAAGCAACGGCACACCATTTCATGCCCTGCTCAACAAAAGGCCGACAGCCCTTGGCGTATGGGTGAAATTCACCCAAGAAACGCCTCAGGCACAGCACCCCTTTGCAGCCATAAGTGCTACAATAACCAATGGGAAATACTACCAAGAACCCACCATCGACAATGACAGTTCGATGGTCATAGGTCATGCCCAAAACAACAGAATCAGCACCAATGACGGCCATTGGCAACATTTGTATGTTCCTTTCCGTTATGAATCAGAAAGTTACAGCCTTTTTGACGAGCCAGAAGCCATCATGGTGACACTCTCCACCAATGCGGACCCAGGACAAGGTTCAGCCGGCGATGAACTCCTTGTAGACGACCTCGAACTCATATACACCCAGCATGTCACAATACCGTCTTCAGGCTATGCCACGCTGACAAACGTAGCGATGAAAAACCACAAGGCAAGGATACCAGAAGGAATCACCGCCTACACATTGGACTCAAACTCCTCAAGCGAGCCAAGAGTGAAACACATATACAAAGCCGGACAGGTATTGCCCTTCAACGGAGCCGTGCTGCTGAAAGGCCAACCAGGCGAATATGACTTCTGCACCACCCTCTACGAAAAGTCTGACACCATAAGCATAGACGGCGACATAAACATGGTAGGAGCAGTAGAGCTAAACTATCCGACCAAAGAATACAGGTTCTACCGCCTGACCGAACACGATGGCGTGGCTCGATTCCATGAAGTTTTCCACGGTCTGAAAATAAGAGACATCGAGGCGTTGATACGCGTGAAATCAGAAAAGGCATCCAAAAGCTATGAGCACATACTCATAAAACCAGAAATCGAAGGAGACATAAACAATGACGGCATGGCGAGCATCAACGACGTGACAGAAATAATAAGCAGGCTGTTAGGTTTGCAAAAGCCAAGCAAGGACCTGTTCATTACCGATGCAGACGTCAATGGCGACAACTATACATCCATAGCCGACGTCATGGCCTTGGTGAACATCATTCTAGGCAATTGATCAAGCCCCAAAACGAGTCAAGGAAACAAAAGGACAAAAAAAACAGGAAAAAGGAAAATGAAGATAATAATACGATATGGCAGCATGTTGGCAGCCGGCATAGCCATCCCCCATTCCAGCGAAGCAGGTGAGCCCCACCCCAAGGCCACCCCTGAACGCCCCAACATCATATTCATCCTTGCCGATGACATGGGCTACGGCGACCTGTCGTGCTATGGCAGCGAATATGTAAAGACCCCGAACATCGACCAGTTGGCAGCCTCGGGCACTCGTTTCACACAATGCTATGCCGGCAGTGGCATCAGTTCTCCCTCACGCTGCTCGCTAATGACAGGCAAGAACAGCGGTCATGCACGCATCCGTGACAACCAGTGTACAGCAGGAGGGATCAAAGGAGTGAAAATCAATGCAAAAGGCGACACGACATACATACGTCGCGCCAACCTGCTCCCGGAAGACACCACCATAGCCACGGTGCTAAGTGCAGCCGGTTATCGCACCTGCCTGGTCAACAAATGGCACCTTGACGGCTACGACCCTGGTTCGTCACCCAACCATCGCGGCTTCGACGAGTTCTATGGATGGACGATATCCACGGTGCACTCCAACTCCCCATATTACTACCCCTATTATCGTTTTGACAACGACCGCCTCATCCACATCAAAGCCAATGCACACGACAGACACGTGAAGCACAACACCGACATTTCCACCGACGATGCCATAAAATTCATCAAGCGCAACAAGAAGAACCCATTCTTTCTGTATTTGGCCTTCGACGCCCCACACGAACCATACATCATCGACAACACCGTATGGTATGACG
>CAMJLI010000148.1 GCA_946406585.1 uncultured Prevotellaceae bacterium
GCCTTAGAGTTGAAACCACCAGTAGTGAGGTTCTCCCATGGGTTGCTGAACAAGGAAGAGTTCCATCCTTGACCATATCTAACCACACCGTCAAAATCCTGATAATAATAGTTGTCGCCGTTGTAGGCTAATTTTGGCATGAGTGGACTCGTCTGGAGCAAGCTGTGGATGTAACTCCAGTACATGCCGTCTTCAGCCAAGTCGTGATTCCTGTTGTAACCTATAGAAATGTTCTCACCGATGGTGATGGCATCAAAGTCTTTTGCCTTCAATAGCACGTGGTCGCTGTTGATACGAACAGTGTGGCGCTTGTAGTAAGATGCTTGATCTGCACCCATGATACCTTCGTTGCCGGTGTATGTGTAAGACATTGCGAACTTGGAACGGTCTGTACCACCAGTCAAGGTCACGGAATGATTCTGCTGCAAAGCATTCTCGTTTTCGAATTCGCCCCACCAGTCAGTGCCTGTCCAGCCACTCTGAACCTTGGTGAGAATGTCTTGAGGAACGAATCCTGCCCAATCCATCTTGGTACCTCCAGTGTTGAAACTGTACTCGTCCATGATTGTCATATACTGCTGGGCATTGAGAAGCTGTGGACGCTTGTAAACGTTAGACCAACCTACAGCACCATTGTAGCTGATCTCAATCTTGCCAGCCTTGCCCTGTCTCGTAGTAACGAGGATAACGCCGTTGGCAGCACGGGCACCATAGATGGCGGCAGATGCAGCATCCTTCAGCACGTCGATGCTTTCGATGTCAGCAGGGTTGATGTCATCAAGGCTACCACCAGCGACACCGTCTATAACATAAAGAGGTGTAGAATTACCAGTGGTACCGATACCACGGATGTAAACTTTGTATCCCTTGCCTGGCTGTGAAGAACTCTGGGTGATCTGCACACCAGGAGTGCTTGACTGCATGGCTTCGAGTGCGTTGGTAGTGTTCATCTTGGCGATGTCCTCACCCTTTACCTGAACAGTAGCTCCAGTAACGAGTTTCTTCTTCATCGTACCATAACCGATGACCACCACGTCGTTCAGAGATGATACATCTTCTCTCAATGTAACATTGATGTTGCTACGGCCCTGCACACTGACATTTTCAGTGACATAGCCAATGTACGAGATAATCAGAGTGGCATTGCTGGCTGCTTCCACACTGAAATTTCCATTGAAGTCGGTGACAGCACCTGCTTTGGTACCTTGCACTTGCACGCTTGCACCAATAACTGGTTCACCTGCTTCATCAATTACCGTTCCCTTAACGGTGCCCTGAGCCATTGCCCCCAGAGAGAACAAGCAGAACAGGAACAGAAACGCTAAAGGCTTCTCAAGTGATTTAAAATTCCACATACTAATTAGATTAAGTTGATATGAATTGTAATTAATGTTGGTTAGTGCTGATTGTTGGAACTGTTGTTTGAATTTTTTGCCATTGTTTTGTCTGAATTTTAGGGTTGTTAAATTGGAAAATGAATAATTTTGATAATAATTTTTTCGTTTTTTTTGTTGTTGAAGTATAGACGTAATTTTACTATACATTTCGGATGCAAAGTTATTATTAAATAATCTTTATGTTTTTAAGAATAGTTTCATAAACTTTGCGTAAAGAAACACATCTTTGTTTTTTGTCTCCAATCATCAATATTTGATACATTTCATAGGCTTTTTTAAAGATACATTTGATATTTTTGCACTGCAAGCATATAATTGGATAAAATATCGTATAAACTTGCTTAATTATACTTAATACCCAATTAACAATTGATTTCAAATATGAGGAAATTATCCGTTTTTATCTTGTTGATGACGCCTTTGCTTCTCTTTGCGCAAAATCCGATCATCACTGGGCAGTTTTGTGCTGACCCCACCGCGCGCGTATTTAATAATAAGGTGTATGTCTATCCCTCACACGACATACCCAGCCCGGTGGAAAGACTCAAGGATTGGTTCTGCATGGCCGACTATCATGTGTTCTCTTCAGACAACCTGATGGATTGGCAAGACCATGGGGTTATTATTACGCAGAACAAGGTGCCTTGGGTGCAACCTGATTCTTATTCCATGTGGGCACCCGACTGTGTCTGCAAGAATGGGAAATACTATTTCTACTTCCCTTCCTCGCCAAAAGGTGGTGGGAGAGGATTTGCCATTGGTGTGGCAACTGCCGACAGGCCGGAAGGACCTTTTGTTTGCGAACAAGAACCCATAAAGGGCGTGTCGGGAATCGACCCTTGTGTGTTGGTTGACGATGACGGCTCGGCTTATCTCTATTGGTCGGGCATGGGCATCAGAGGTGCAAAACTTAAGGACAACATGAAGGAACTTGACGGAGAGCTAACAGAAATGCAAATGCCGGCAAGACCCAACAACAACCAGCAACAAGGAGACCAACAAAGGGAAAGACCTAAAATGCTTGTCGGAGGACAACAGATGGAAGGACTGCCCGATGGATTCAAGGAAGGACCACATGCCTTCAAGCGTGGCAGTTGGTATTATCTCACCTTCCCATGGGTGAGAGTGGAGAATGGAACCGAAACTCTGGCTTACGCCATGTCAAAGTCGCCTCTCGGACCCTGGACCTTCAAGGGCATCTTCATGGCAGAGCATCCCAATGGCTGCTGGACAAACCATCACAGCTTCATGGAATACAAGGGACAGTGGTATCTCTTCTATCACAGCAATGACTACTCGCCAAATATGGACAAGCGCAGGTCAACTCGCATAGAGAAGGTTTTCTTCAATGCCGACGGCACCATCAAGGAGGTGAAGGAAACCATGCGTGGAGTGGGTGTGAGACCGGCAACCGACAAGATAGAGATTGACAGATATAGCGAGGCCTCGAATGGTGTGGCAACGGAATATCTCGACACAACCAATTACTTCAGGGGATGGAGCGTCAACCTGCCCAATAAGGGAAGTTGGGTGAAATTCGCTGATGTGGATTTCGGTACCCTAAGCGACGGATATGTCGTGGTTAGGGCGAAAACCAATGCGAACACGGAATTCCAAGTGCGTGAGAAGAGTGCCAATGGCAAGGTGATTGCCAAGATACAAATGACCGTGAAGAGCGAGAATGGACCTTTCCGCCGTGACATGAGCGGACAGTGGCTGACGCTGACGGCACCATTGGAATATACACCGCAAGGCATTACCGACTTGGTGGTGACTGGAGAAGGTGTGAGCGTTGACTGGGTGCAGTTCAAGAACCGACCCAAGTATTTCTCACCGATGGGCAACACTACGGCAACACCTGATGACAAGGGTTTCATACGCAGATGGATGCTGCTCGACCCGATAGACAAGCCCAACAGGTCGAACACTGTCTTCACCGACACTTATTTGCGCGAGCATTTCTATCAGAACTATTTCAAGGATCAGATGAACATCTTGCCTAAGGACGGACAAAAGGTCAAGGCTGGAAAGCAAACCCTGACATGGCATGCCCTCGATAGTGACAAGTTCAATGTGAAACTGTTCCGCTTCGCCGATGCAAACAAGAAACAGGTGTATGGTGTCCTCTTCTGGGCTGTCACTGTCATCGACTGTCCTGAGGACATCGAGAATGTGCGACTCGCAGTAGGCTCCAACTCTGCTTCCATGTGGTGGCTCAATGGCGAAGAGGTGCTGTTGCTCTCTGGCGACCGCCGCATGGTGGAGGATGATGCCATGTCGAATCGACTGACTTTGAAAAAAGGACGTAATGTATTGAGGGGAGCCGTCATCAATGGTCCTGGCATGAGCGACTTCTGTGTAAGGTTCCTCGACGAAAAGGGCAATCCTGTCAAAAACTTCACCATTCAACCACAAAAATGATTTCAACCATGAACAGAAAGCATAACATATTGGCTGGTGCTGCAGCCTTTCTCGCCTTGACAATGACGCAAAGCATTTCAGCACAAGTGGGACATCCCTACATTCATGACCCATCGACATTGGCCGAGTGCGAAGGCAAATACTACACCTTCGGCACCGGTGGTGGAGGACTAATCTCGCCAGATGGATGGACCTGGGAGAGCGGGGCTGAGCGCCCGGGTGGTGGAGCTGCCCCAGACGTGCTGAAAATAGGTGACCGCTACTTGGTGATTTATGGAGCCACAGGCGGCGGACTGGGTGGCGGACACAATGGACGAATTCTCACAATGTGGAACAAGACTCTCGACCCAAAGTCGCCTGACTTCAAATATACTGAGGCTATTGAGGTTTGTTCGTCGGATGGCATGGAGGACAATGATGCCATCGACCCAGGCCTGTTGCTCGACCCCACTACAGGAAGGCTGTGGGCAAGCTATGGCACGTATTTTGGAACCATACGCCTTATAGAGCTCGACCCCAATACGGGTGAGAGGGTGAAAGGCAATGTGGAGGAGGACATAGCCATCGACTGCGAGGCAAGCGACCTGATCTACCGCAACGGATGGTATTATCTTCTCGGAACACACGGCACTTGCTGCGATGGTGTGAACTCTACTTACAACATCGTTGTAGGAAGGGCGAAGAGCGTGCATGGACCATATATCGACAATGTGGGCCGTGACATGTTCCATGGCGGTGGAAAAATGGTGATTGCTGCCGGAGACCGCGTGACTGGTCCTGGACATTTTGGAAGGACTGTCATCGACGAGGGCGTGGAGATTATGTCATGTCACTATGAGGCTGACTTCGACCAGGGTGGAAGGAGCGTGCTCGGAATACGTCCTCTCTTGTGGAAGAATGACTGGCCTGTGGCTGGCGACCGTTTCAAAGGAGGTACTTTCGAAATTGAGTCCGAACGTCGTGGATATGCCCTCGAACTGGCTGTTGACTTCGTGCGAATGCAACAGGAGCGCCAGGGCTGGTTCCGTCAAAACCAGGCACAAGAGCCAGTGAAGCCTGTAGCCAACCAGAAATTGGAGGATGTTATTGGCACTTGGCCTTCAGGAAACATTCCTGCACGTATCGGCGACTACATGTTCCGCCCACATCAGAGGTGGACCGTGACTCCTGTGGCAGAGGCTGGTGGTTATCTTGGTGGACCTTATTTTAAAATAGTTATCGAGGGTACCGAAAGAGCCTTGGCCGCAACAGCCGACAAGGAGGTGACCACTGTGCCTGCCTTCTCTGGAGCCGACGAACAACTGTGGCGAATCGAGCAACTCATAGACGGCACTTTCCGCATCATGCCCAAATGCATCCCTGGACAGGATGGCTTGAACAAGAAATTCGTGCTTTATTCTGCAGGAGACAGCACGCCTACCTTGGCTGAGTATGATTTCAACAGCGACAATTCCAAGTGGAATTTCAG
>CAMJLI010000149.1 GCA_946406585.1 uncultured Prevotellaceae bacterium
CATCCAGGTCGGCAAGTGCACCCCCGACGGCAAGTTCTCTCTGAACACCCTCCGTTGCGTCGGTGCCTGTGGTCTCGCCCCCGTCGCCATGATTGGCGACAAGGTCTACGGCCGCCTCACCCCCGACATGGTCCCCGGCATCATCGCCGAGTACAAATAAACCCCACAAGGATTGACAACAGCAAGGGCGCCCATTCGGGCGCCCTTGCTTCGTCTTCTCCTCTGCCTATATAACTTTAATTTTGCCGTTCCAGAAATAATGCGTATCTTTGCACCATGATAGCGTTTATCGACACAGAAGTAAATCCACAGACACGCAAAGTTGAGGATTATGGGGTGACACTGGAAAATGGCTCGGTCTTGCACACTCGGTCCAGTTCTGATTTTGTGGCCTTCGTGTCTAAATGCGACACTCTGTGTGGACATAATATCATCAACCATGATCTGAAATACCTAAAACTCCCTGGCAGCTATACTCTCATCGACACATTGCCGCTTTCACCGCTTCTGTTCCCGAAGAAACCGTATCACAAATTGCTGAAAGACGACAAGCTGCAAGTTGACGAACTGAACAATCCTGTCAATGACGCCAAGAAGGCGAAGGACTTGTTCTATGACGAGGTTGCCGCGTGGAGACAACTACCGAAAGCCAAACAGGAAATCTACTGGGAACTACTGAAGGATACAAAGGAGTTTGAGGGCTTTTTCAAATATATTGTTGCGACGCAACAGACAGGGCTGCCTCTCGGGGAGTTAATCAAGGCTGAATACAAGGGACTGCTCTGCGAGAATGCCAATATTGAAGCTGTCGCCAAACGCTATCCTGTAGAATTGGCCTACGCACTGGCATTGATTGGAACCGATGACTTGGTGTCGATGACTCCTGCATGGGTGATGCACAGCTATCCCAAAGTTGGGAACGTGATGACCTTCCTGCGAAATACGCCATGTGGAGAATGTGAATATTGCAAACAACGGTTGGATGCCCATAGCGGTTTAAAGGAGTTTTTCGGATATGACGAGTTCCGCCAATTTGACGGCGTACCGATGCAGCAACAGGCAGTGGAAGCAGCCATTCGTGGCGAGTCGTTGCTGACAATATTCCCGACGGGTGGTGGCAAATCACTTACTTTCCAGTTACCGGCATTGATGGCTGGCCGCAATATTCATGGTTTGACGGTAGTCATCTCGCCCCTGCAAAGCCTGATGAAAGACCAGGTGGACAATCTTGCCGACCGTGGAGTGAGCGATGCTGTTACTATCAACGGATTGTTAGACCCCATCGAACGTGCTGCTGCCATCGAGCAGGTCGCCAACGGTACTGCCAATTTGCTCTATATTGCCCCAGAGATGTTGCGCAGCAAGACCATCGAACGATTGCTTCTCAGTCGCAACGTGGTGCGTTTCGTTATCGACGAGGCACATTGTTTCTCGGCATGGGGACAGGATTTCCGCACCGACTATCTTTACATCGGAGATTATATCCGCCAGTTGCAGGAGAAGAAACAACAGGTTCAGCCAATAGCTATTTCTTGTTTCACGGCCACTGCCAAGCAGAAAGTAGTGTGTGACATCTGCGACTATTTCAAGCAAAAACTCGGCATCGACTTGCAAATCTTCGCAGCCAATTCCGAACGTAAGAACTTGCGTTATTCGGTGCTTCACGCAGACACAGAAAACGAGAAATATACTCAATTGCGTAACCTTATATTCGGACACCGCTGCCCAACGATAGTATATGTAAGTCGAACCAAACGTACAAAAGAACTTGCTGGGCGTCTGCGGCGCGACGGCATTGCCGCACTACCTTTCAATGGCAAGATGGAGTCAGCAGATAAGGTGGCAAACCAGAACGCCTTCATGAGTGGCGAGGTGCAGGTCATTGTAGCCACTTCGGCCTTCGGAATGGGGGTCGACAAGAAGGATGTGGGGTTGGTTGTGCATTATGACATCAGCGATTCGTTGGAGAACTACGTACAGGAGGCCGGACGCGCCGGTCGCGACCCGCAGATGCGGGCCGATTGCTATGTTTTGTACAGCGATAGCGATTTGGATAAGCATTTCATCCTGCTCAACCAGACAAAACTTTCCCTCAGTGAGATTCAGCAGGTGTGGAAAGCCATCAAGGACTTGACTAAAATACGCGACAGCGTCAGTTGTTCGCCTTTGGAGATAGCCCGGCAGGCAGGATGGAACGATGATGATGGAAATGATATCGAGACACGTGTAAAGGGGGCCATCACCGCGTTGGAGGAGGCTGGATACATCCATCGGGGAAGCAATGCCCCGCATGTTTTCGCCACAGGAATCAAGGTGCGCTCCATGGACGAGGCTCGCAACCGATTGATGGCTTCTGCGCTCTTCGACGAAGTCACACGTGAGGAATCTGCACGTGTGATAGGTTCACTTATCAGCAGCCGTGCAACTGCAAGCGGTCGGGGAGCAGAGGCTGAGAGCCGCATCGACTATCTGGCGGACATTCTTGGAATGACAAAAGAGACGGTAGTGCGCTGTGTCAACCTGATGCGGCAGGAAGGTATTTTGGCTGATGCTCAAGACATGAAAGCCTACGTGGATCGAGCTAATATTGCGCGTGGTCTTGAAGAGGTTTTGAAGATTGAACGCTTTTTGTTGAATTGCCTAGATAAGGAGGGACACACATACAACTACAAACAACTCAACACCGAGGCGCAATCGGCGGGGAATGTCCGATGTACGGTAAAAACGTTGCGGACGCTACTACATTTCCTGAATACCAAAGGATATATTTACAAACAGGAGCATCATTCTACGGCAGACAATGTTATGGCGCGTTTGCAGGTTGACCGTGAAACGACGCTTGCCCGCTTCGAACGTCGCGTTGACTTATGCCGATATGTTGCCAAAACATTGAGTACACTCGCCTCGTTGGACAGCGACAAGATGACCACCTTCTCTATGGTCGAGTTGTTGGAAAGGTACAATGCAACCCTACAGGGATTCACCTTTGGAAACAATGAGAAACCTACATTGACCGACATGGAAGAATCTCTTCTCTACCTTTCACGGATGGGGTTACTGAAAATCGAAGGCGGATTCATGGTGATATACAGCACTATGCAACTGCATCGGCTGGTTGTTCCACGCACCTATTACGGTAAAGAACAATACCGAATGCTTGACGAGTTCTACCGCCATCGGATACAGCAGATTCACATAGTGGGCGAGTACGCCAACATGATGGTTCGCGACTACGATGCTGCCCTGCAATTTGTCAGCGATTATTTCCTCATGAATTACCAAGCCTTCATCGACAAATATTTCAAAAGCGAGCGACGCAAACAAATTGTCAAAAATATCACTCCGGCAAAATACAAGCAGATAATTGGCACTCTCAGCGAACGCCAACGACAGATAATCGACGATAAGCGAAGCAAATACATTGTTGTGGCTGCTGGACCTGGCAGCGGAAAGACCCGTGTGCTGGTACACAAGTTGGCTTCGCTGCTTTTGATGGAGGATGTGAAACACGAACAGTTGTTGATGCTCACTTTCTCGCGAGCAGCCGCCACCGAGTTCAAGAAACGACTCATCGAATTGGTCGGTAACGCCGCACACTTTGTAGACATCAAGACCTTCCACTCCTATAGTTTCGACCTTATTGGTAGGCAAGGGTCGCTTGAGGAGATAGAAAGTGTGGTGAGTCGTGCAGCAGAAATGATAGAGAATGGTGAAGTGGAGGAAAGCAAAATTGCCAAGAGTGTGCTCGTTATCGATGAGGCTCAGGACATGGGCACCGACGACTTTCGGCTGGTAAAGGCACTTGTGCAGCGCAACGAAGAGATGCGTGTCATTGCCGTGGGTGACGATGATCAGAATATCTATTCCTTCCGAGGAAGCAACTCGACTCATTTGCACTCACTCATCACCGACTACGGTGCTACCCTCTACGAACTCACGGATAACTATCGCTCCGACGGTGCTATTGTCGACTATGCCAATCGCTTTGTGCAGCAGATTCCCAACCGCATGAAGCAGACACCTATCGTTGCGGTAAGCAACGAAATGGGTGTTGTTGATGCGGCTGCCCAATTTTCAATTTCAAAGGGTACCTCCGCCGTGCTTACTGTCACCAACGAGCAGACCCTGCAAGTCGCCCATCTGTTGCATCAGCAAGGGAAGCATGTTCGCATGATTCAGGCTACCGATGGATTTCGCTTCGTCAATTTGGCCGAGGTGCGATACTTCTTTAAGCAGTTGGGCCAGTCGGAGGATGGTGCCGTCAGCCGAGAACGGTGGGCCGAAGCCAAGAGGAAAACCGAAGAGTCTTATGTCACCAGCAATTGCCTCGATGCCGTGCGACAGTTCTTTGCCGACTTTGAGGCCACCCACCAAACCTACTATCGGAGCGACTTGCGCGAGTTTGCCCTCGAATCGAGCATTGAAGACTTCATCGCCACGGAAGACAATACCGTTTTCGTTAGTACCATACACAAGGCCAAAGGTCGCGAGTTCGATACCGTCTATTTGCTGCTTGGAGGCATTCGCGATATGGATACCGACATGCTCCGTGCCATTTACGTCGGCATCACTCGAGCCAAGCATAAACTGTTCATTTACAACGATACCTCGTTCCTTTCCTCACAGCCGACAATAGCCCTCTCGCTCTCCATGAAAGATGTTTGGCTCGATTATTTCCGCGAAAGGAAGGAAAAGGTGCTCCGCTTGCGAAGTGGCGACAAATTGAATTATAGAAATGGCTATATGATTACCCAGCAGGGAGATTATGTAGCATCTCTCTCAAAGGCCATGCGTGAACGCCTCAAAGAGTTGGAAGAAAAAGGCTATATCGTCACCGATGCTGAAGTGAGTTATATCCTCGCTTGGCGACCCCGCGAAGAACCGCAGGAAGTGGCCGTCTGTCTCGCCAATTTATACTTAGAGAAAACATAGCACACCAATTTTGCAAATATTTTTAAATCCATATGACTAATTCTCGCGTGATAGGTATCGGAGAAACCGTCCTTGACATCCTTTTCAAGGACGACCAGCCGCAGAAAGCCGTTCCCGGAGGGTCGACGTTCAACAGCATCGTGTCGCTCGGACGGGCAGGGGCGAACTGCGCTATGGTGACGGAGGTGGGGGGCGACCACATAGGCGACATCATCTGCCGCTACCTGCAGGACAACGGCGTGTCGTCAGAGTACGTCTGCCGCCACTCCAACGTGAAGTCGCACATCTCGCTGGCTTTCCTCGACGAGCACAACGACGCGCA
>CAMJLI010000150.1 GCA_946406585.1 uncultured Prevotellaceae bacterium
GGAGCAACAGCTGAGTTCCGAGACATCTGCAACTACTGGGGCGCAGAGAACATGGGCGCTGTCACCGCCAAGATAGACGAGCAGAAGACAGAGGAAACCAAGCAGAAAGTAATTGCCTTGGCCGGCAAGCTGTAGTTTTTTGCATGAAAACGAGAGTAGAAGACAGCGCGCTATCATTGGCAGCGGTTCTGCCGCTGCCTTTCCCTGCTCCCTCAGCACTCTCAGAAACTCCTGTCATTTCCCCAAGAACTCGCTGGGCGTGAGACCGGTCACCCGCTTGAAAAGGCGGGTGAAATGGTGTGGATAATCGAATCCAAGCAGGCGCGAGGTCTCGCTGATGTTGTGTCCGTTCATCAGCAGGCTCTTGGCCTGGTTGATGATGTAATTGTGGATGTATCCTATGGCAGTGCCGCCAGTGGCCTTGTGGACGATGTCCCCAAAATAACGTGGGGAATATGCCAGTTCGGAGGCGCAGTAAGCGACGGTGGGCAGACCATGCGACAATTGCCTATTCTCACGGAAATATTGTTGCAGGAGGTTGTGAAATCTCTTCAGCAAGTCGTTGCCTCCCTTGTCCTCCTCAGAGATTTGGCGCAGGTAGATGCGATTGCAATATTCCAGTATCAGGCGCAGGTAGCCCAGCAGGATGCTCCTGAGCGATGGCGAGTCTTCATGTCCAATCAACTCCTGTCGCATCTGGGTGAGCATTTGGGTGATGCAGAGCCATTCTTCAGGCTCCATCCGCAGCGAGTCGGTGAAAAAATATGAAAAGAACTGATAGTGCTCTATCTTGCGTTCCAAATCAGAGCCATGCAGCAATTCTGGCGACCACAAAAGCACCCATCCGCTGAGTGATATCCGTTCGCCATTGTCCTCCAATCCACCTATCTGCCCTGGCTCTACGGCAATAATCGAGGCATCGCTAACCTGCAGCGTCTTCATGCCGTATGAGAGGATTTTGGGAAACTGGCGTTGGATGAAAAGCCCATACACACCATAGTTGTTCAGACTGTGGCGAAAAGGCTGCAGTTCGTCATAATGAATGATGCTCACCAATGGATGTAGCACGGGGGCATCAACAAACCTGGCATAGTCGTTGGGACTGTCAACTTTTAGAATATTCTTCATAGTATTGGCAAAGGTACGATTATATTGACATATTTAGGAAAAAACAAAGGTTTAATTTTGGAAAAACTGACACAAAATGGTATATAATCCATAAAAAACGTGCAAATTCTGCGAAATTGGTATACACTCAGCCAATATGTGTAATGCCCAAAATTATTATTGTTCGTACCTTTGCAAGCAGAAAACTTAAAAACGAAAACAATATGTTAGGCAACTTTACATTCCACAATCCCACCAAACTGCATTTCGGTGAGGATGCACTGAGCAAACTGAGTGAAGAACTGAAGAATTACGGCCCCAAGGTGATGCTCTGCTACGGCGGCGGCAGCATCAAGCGCAACGGCATCTACGACCAAGTGATGGCAGAGTTGAAGAAAGCTGGTTGCGAGGTGGTGGAGATGGCAGGCGTGATGCCGAACCCCACCATCGAGAAAGTGCTGGAGGGAGCTCATCTGGCACGTCGCGAGGAGGTGGACTTCATCCTCGGAGTTGGTGGTGGCTCAACCATCGACTACTGCAAGGCTGTGGCAGGAAGCGCATGGTACGACGGAGACCCCTGGGAATATTACTTCAAGAACTGGCAGCCGATGACCTGCCGCTGGATTCCCGTGGGCTGCGTGCTCACGATGGCTGGTACAGGTTCTGAGATGGACAGCTGTTCGGTAATCTCAAGTCACTCGGAGAACCGCAAGATGTTCTACAACTTCCGCAACCCCGACTTCTCCATCCTCAATCCTCGCTTCACCTTCACCGTGCCCAAATATCAGATGGTGGCTGGCATCTATGACATCATGAGCCACATCCTGGAGCAATATCTCTCTGGTACGGACGACAACACGAGCGACTACATCGCCGAGGGACTGATGCGCTCGCTCATCGTTAGTTCGCGCAAGGCTCTGGTGAATGCAGAGGACTACGAGGCACGCTCCAACATCATGTGGACAGCCACATGGGCACTTAACACCCTCATCGACAGAGGCAAGGCCACCGACTGGATGGTACACATGCTGGGGCAGGCCGTAGCCGCTTTCACCGATGCCACCCACGGCCACACCCTCGCAGCTGTCAGCGGAGCCTACTACCGTCTGCTCATCAGCAAGTCACCCGATGCCGTGCAAAAATTCAAGCGCCTGGCCATGAGTGTATGGGGCGTCTGCCCTGATGGCAAGACCGACGAGCAAGTTGCCATGGAAGGTCTGGAGACCATGGAGCAGTGGATGCGCGAGCTGGGACTTGCGATGAACATCACCGACTGCGGTGCCAAGCCAGAGCTGATAGAAGGCATGGCTGATGCCTGCCCCATCTGCCAAGGCGGATACTACATTCTGAATCGTGACGAAGTGGTGCAAGTCTTGAAAGACAGTCTATAGGATATGAAACAATTTCTCATGTTTTTAGCAGCTATGCTGCTGAGTTGCAGTTCATCGGACAACGACGTAAAAGCAGAGGTGTCCGTCAATGCGGGAAAGACACTGGTGGTGTACTATAGCTATACAGGCAACTGCCGCGATATAGTGAATGCCCTAACACAACAGATTCTAGCTGACGTGCTGGAGATCCTGCCCGCCGAAAAGGGACTGAAATACGAAGCCAATGGCTATGCCTTGGGAACCCAGTTGCTGAATGCCATCAAGGCCAATCCCAACGATGCCAGCAGCTACCCCGCCATCGACCCTGTGACAACCTCGCCCAGCGACTACCAGAACATCATCATCGTCACACCATTGTGGTGGAGCCAGATGGCAGCCATCATGCAAACCTACCTGTTCAACTATGGCCACCTGATGGCGGAGAAGAACATCAGCATGATTGTGTCGAGTGCCAGCAGCGGCATCAGCGGAGTTGTGACAGACTGCAAACGGCTCGTTCCCAATGCCGTGTGGATGGGCAACGCATTGTGGATAAACAACTCAAACCGCAAAAACACCGCCTCGCTGGTGCAGGACTGGCTCAAGACACTTAATTTCGCCGAAGACAAGACAGCCATGAATAAAATGAACATCACCATTGACGGACAAACAAAGAGCGTGACCCTTGTGGACAATGCCGCAACACGAGAATTGGTTGAAAGGTTGCAGAAGGCACCCGTCACCGTGACGCTCAACAGCAGCGGTGGATTTGAAATATGGGGCGCATTAGGCTTCTCGTTACCCACAAGCGACCAACAAATGACAGCACAACCTGGCGATGTCATCCTCTACAACGGAAGCAACATCTGTATGTTCTACGGCAGCAACTCATGGAGCTACACCCGCTTGGGAAAGTTTGACGGCTTGTCGGAGAGCGAGTTGCGCTCTTTCCTGAAAGCCGGCAATAGCAACATCAGCGTCACTTTGTCGCTCTCACAGGGCACAACTGCCATAAATGAGATACATGGCACAACCGACAAGGACGCATACTACTCGCTGAATGGACAGAGGGTTGCAAATCCATCACACGGCATTTACATCAAGAATGGCAGCAAGGTCGTGATCAATTGAAAAAGTTCAAGAAGATGACAGATTACAACATCAAGGGCTATTATTGTTCCCATGGTGTAAGGCTCAACTTATTTTCAGAAAGCAGATTTATATGAAAAAAACAATTTTAATGCTGGCGGCACTCTTCATGATGACGCTGCAAATAAAAGGACAGGATATGGCATTGACAACTAAACAACAGGCACTCGTGGCAATAGCTGCCAACGAGGCAAAGGGAAACATAGAAGGACTGAAAACAGCTCTAAACGAAGGATTAGGACAGGGCCTGACTGTGAGCGAGGCCAAGGAGGCGCTGGCGCAACTCTATGCCTACACGGGATTTCCACGTTCGCTGAATGCTCTGGGCGCGTTGCAGCAGGTAATCAAGGAGCGCAAAGATGCTGGACTACGTGTGGAAGAAGGCCGCGAGGCCGACCCACTGCCAAAGGACTATGATGCGCTGAAACAGGGAACTGAAGTTCAGACAAAGTTGGTGGGCGGCAAGCCTTTCACCTACACCTTCGCACCCCAAACCGACTACTATCTGAAAGCTCATCTCTTTGGCGACATCTTCGCACGCAACAATCTTTCATTTGCTGACCGCGAGGTGGTGACAGTGAGTGCCATCTCTGCCCTGCCTGGCTGCGAGCCACAACTGCAAGCACATGTGTCCGGGGCAAGGAACATGGGTGTCAGCGACGAGGCTCTCAAGGAAATGCCTGCCCTGCTGGAAACAAAGATTGGGGCTTCTGAAGCCGAACGGCTTCGTGGTGCCCTGGCTGCTGTTTTCGGTGAGAACCATACTCCTGTTCAGATGGTTGATTTCTCCGTGTGGCCGAAAGGAGAACCCAATACAGCGTACGCCAAGTATTTCACGGGCAACAGCTACCTTGCTCCCATGGAGGGCGGCATGGCAAATGTCACCTTCGAGCCTCGCTGCCGCAACAACTGGCACATACACCACAAGCAAGTGCAGGTGCTGATATGTGTTTCTGGACGTGGCTGGTATCAAGAGTGGGGCAAGGAGGCCATCGAAATGACTCCCGGCACCATCATCGCCATACCAGCCGAAGCCAAGCATTGGCATGGAGCGGCAAAAGACTCATGGTTCCAGCATCTTACATACCACAAGGATGTGCAAGAAGGAGCCAGCAATGAGTGGTTGGAGCCAGTTTCTGATGAAATATACAATAAACTAAGATAAATAGGGGTTTTATTATTAAGTGATGGTGTTTTGTGAAATACCACGTCCCCATCATGACCTTCCTTCATCCCTCAAGGAAGTGTCAAGGATGGGGACGTACCCGTTTCCCTTCTTTGAGTGCACAAAAGAGGACAAATGACATGGAGAAAAGAATGAAAAAGATATTGTTTCTTCACGGCTTCTTCGCCAGCGGACAATGCATCCCTGCCTTGACCCTGCAAGAAGCATTCAAGGGAAAGGTGCTGGTGCTGACACCCGACCTCCCGATGCATCCTCGCAAGGCATTGGAACAAATAAAGAGCATATGCAGCAAGGAGAAGCCAGACCTGCTTGTGGGCAACAGTTGCGGCTCGTTCTATGCCCAAATGATTGCGCCCATTATAGGAACTCCTGCCTTGTTGGGCAATCCGCATTTCCAAATGACGGAATTCCTAAAGCCACGCATCGGC
>CAMJLI010000151.1 GCA_946406585.1 uncultured Prevotellaceae bacterium
TCATCACATCAGCAAAGGCTGAGTGTCCCTCACCCTCGCGGTCCACCACGATGCCAAGAAAACGGCAGCGTCCTTGGTCGGCGTACCGGTAAAGCATCTCCATGGCGAAAAGGTCGTCGGTGGATGAACAGATATCGATGTCGAGAATAATCCGTGGCATGCCTGTCTGCTCCCCTGGCGTCTGGTCGTCGTCGTCTTTCGAACATGATGTCTGCGCAATAATGCAAATGAAGAGTATGGCGATTTTATATATGCAACTGAATTGTAATATTTTCAAACTGTATTTCATATATGTTCCGATTTATTTGTCTCAGACATGGGTGGCTGCTTTGTGCATGACGTAAATCACGATTTGTCTGAAACTATTGTGCAAAAGCAATTTTTCGCGGGTTCAGCAAGCAAGTGCAAAATTATATGATTTTCTCATAAAAGCACTCGTTTGGTGTTAGGAAATTCACTTTTCCCCATGCCCTTGTGCTTCCTGCTCCATGATGGCCCCGGCAATTGCAGAATGTTCCTGCCAGTACAGTTGATATATCACCTCAATAAAATGGGGGTGTGCCAAATTATTTATTTTGACACACCCTCAAGCAAATGGTTGTTTTCAAATGGTTTCAATCTTGACCTCTATTCTCATTCGTCGGTGTTGACCTAATCATTGCCTTTAAGAACGAGTTGCACCAGAGCGGAAACATCAGATATGCTGTATAATCCGTCGCCATTGATGTCGCCATTCTCTTTGATGAAGCCTTCTGTTTCAACGTTCAAAATGTATTGTACCAACGCCATCACATCAGACACGCTGAGTAGCCCATCGCCGTTCACATCACCAATGATGGGGATCCTTGTGACGTAGAGCAGGTCGACACCACTTCTGCTGTTCCCGCATTGTGGAATGTAGAGTGTCGTGGGTTTGGTGATGGTGAACACCTCTGAATGGAACTCCTGCATGTTGATCACCGTGCAGTTGAAGTTGGCTATCTCCTTGTCTCCTGCAAGAAATCTCCAATAGCTGTTGGGGGTTTTCGACGAGTCGTGGATAAACGCTGTGAGTCGGTAGGCGCCAGGAGGCAGTGTGGTGAAGCCTACCGAGCTGCCGGAAACATAGGCTGCAGCACTGTTGCTGCTTCGCACTCTCATGTTGCTGTTGGTGCAGAGCGTCATGCCCGGTATGTCCTCTGCCTCTGTCAGGAATACCACATCGCTGATGTCGGTGGGTTGGTAGTTGATGGTTTCCTTCTGGTGGTTGCTGTTCAGTGCGAAATAGTAGTTGTATTCAAGTCTTTTGTCTCCACCTGTCGCTTCTTTGAAGTATAGTTTTCCGTCCTTTAGGTTATATCGTCTGTAAGGCACGCTGACCACCTGGTTGGGATCACCCTCGCCGGTTGTGGTGCGCATGATGCTGCCGTTTGCATTTTCGTAAACGGTATAGCTATAATAAGCGGGGGGTATTGGGTCGTCGCCCTCGCAGGTGAAGTCGGCATTTGGAAGGTAATACCCCAGGTGTGGCGGCTGGTTGTAACTTGTGTTCTGCCATGCTACCGCCATTCGGTAGTTGTGGTCGTGCATTAAGGTGGGCACACGGTGATTGCTGGGGATGTTCGAGGAGATGATGTTGAGTTGTGAGGGGTTGTCGTAGTTCCACATGATGATTTCCTCGCGCCAGTCGCCTAAGATGTCGGCTTGCAGACAAGGCGTGGCCTTGCCCCCATTGCAACTTTGCGAGCCGTTGTAGTTGAGTTCTGTGTTCACGTTGCCGTTGGCGCTCCATTTCGTGATTTTCGGAAAGGCTTTTTGGGCATCGCTGTTGTATCCACCATCGAAAAGCTCATCCAGCAGGTCTCCGTCCCAATAGATGCGGAAGTTCATCGATGAAGGTGGTGTGCTGGAGACGTTTGCGAAGTTGCCCGATGCCGTCTCGCGTATGGGATTGCCTTGTGCCCCCCAGAATTCGTATCCCTCGTATTGGTCGGATATGTTGGCTGCGAGACATCTCCCCGTATCATCTTGTGCATGTTGGTGGAAGATCTTTGCTCCTGTCCGGGCGTCGTGTATCTCCAGCCCATAGGGACTTGCTTCGCAGCACCTCAGCACTTCGTACCCTGGTCGGCTTGGGATTAGGTCGGACAAGTGCATAGCATCGCCATGTCCAAGTCCGGTGGAGTAGAGCAGATTACCGTCATTGTCTATCGTTGCAGCGCCAAAGATGATTTCGTCGCAGCCGTCATCATCTACATCTGCCACGCTAATGTTGTGGTTGCCCTGTCCGTAGGCGGTATAGCAGTCGCTTGTTCCGAAAGTGTTGCTGTTGTAGTTGTGGGTTGTCTTCACTCCATTGGCATTTGTTACTTCAACCTTCGTCTTCGACACTGAGGAATGCAGCCATTTCTGTGTCAATTTGTTGTTTTTGAAATCTACGGCCCAGATGAATGCCTGCGTGTAATAACCACGGCACATCACCGCTGACGGACTTTGGTTGGGCCCGTTGAGATAGGCGACACATGCCAGGTAGCGCTCGCCACGGTTGCCATAGCTGCCGTAGTCATATTTGTCATCGCGGTCGTCCCAATCGAAAGAACCTGATGCCTCGCTCAATTCAGCCATTGCATTGCGATTCGGGTAATAAGCTATGGTGTGAACGGCCTTTCCTGTAAGCCCCTCGAAGACGGTCAGATATTCCTGTCCGCCATCGATGCGTCCGTTTGAGTTGCGCCAATCCTTCGTATTGCTGGCATTGCGGATTGCGGCAAGGTCTGCCACTTGGTTGACATATTTTCCTTCCGCGTCCTTCGAACCTGGCGCAGTCTTGCAAATCAACTCTGCCTTGCCGTCATTGTCGAAGTCATAGACGAGAAACTGGGTGTAGTGGGCCCCTGCGCGGATGTTCACGCCCAGGTCGATGCGCCACAGCTTCTCGCCGGTGAAGAGACGGTAGCAGTCCAGATAGACGTTGCCTGTATGTCCATTTTGAGAGTTGTCCTTGGAATTGCTTGGGTCCCATTTCACGATGATCTCATACTCCCCGTCGCCATCCACGTCACCTACGGAGCAGTCGTTTGGCCTATATGTATAATCGCCCTCAGAATTTCTGCCATCAGCGGGTCGGTCGAGTTGAAGTACGCGATATACGTCACTCTGTGGAGAGATTTCTGTTGTCGTTTCAATTACCTCCCCGTTTCGTCTTGTCACCACGCTGTATCTGCTGGTGCTTGTGCCATCGGGGTCGGTAAAGTTGGTTTGATGCTTCAGGTTTGAAGCGATGGTAACTCCGTCGCGCAACAAGTCGAAGGATGTTGTCGATGCGGGGTCGGTGCCCAGAAGGCGCCAACTGACGAAGATGCCTTGTCCCTCTTGTGCCGGCATGGCGATGACGCCACGCGACAGTGGTTCCATTTGCGACTGTGGGGTGACTTGGGCCTGTGTGGCCATGCATAAGAGGCATGCGATAATAGATAAGATAAAACGCTGTTGTTTCATGGCATATAATGTTAGATTTGTGGTTAAATGTCATTCAATGAGCAAAATTATAAAAAATTTACTTTCGGTGCAAGATTTTGAGGAAAAAATGTGTTTCAGCCACAGTTTCATCTCCCCCTGCACGCAATATCGGTGGTGGGTGGTGCCTTCCAAGTTGTTCCTGTGTTTGGCCGGAACTACTTTGGCGCATTGGAAATCATCTCGATTTGAGAAAAGACCAATTTGATTAATAATGTGATATTGGGATCATTATCATGTGGATGTAGCTGCTGTCTGTTGGATTAAAACTTAAAATGTCTTCCATCCCATTTTAATGCCTTCCGCTTATTAGTGCCGTCGTCATTCCATTTGATGAAAATAATGTCCTTGCCGGTACGTGGCAGTTCATATGTGCCACCGTAATCTATTTCGAACCCAGGAGGGTCACAACCTACCATGCGTTTCGTGGCATTGTCGTAACGATAGAAACGAAGGTCGCTCACTTCGGTTATACTTGGTTTGCCTTCTATGTAACTTGCCAAATTGTTGAAAGCGATTAGTTTGTGCTTCCCATCCGACTCGTTCCAGTAGCATACTTCCAACCTGAAAATGTAATCTACGTATTCATCGCCTGAACGTTCGAAAAGAATGTATCCACTTTTCGAGTCTATGGTCAAAGTCTCGCCATACTCTTGTGGAAGACCTTTGCTGTAACGTTTCATGGCATTTTCCAATGCTTTCCATGGGCGGTCGCCACTCTCATCCTCGTCTTCATGGTTCAATGAAGGAAATGCTGCCCACACAAAATCTGTGATGGTGGGCTTTGCGCCTTTAAAGTTCACTTTGATGCCATTCTGCGCCATCAGCGACAGTGTGAGGCAAGAAAGGATAATTGCCGATGCTATTCTTTTCATATATCCCGATTTTTTTTTCAAATGTATGCAAAAATAACACTTTTTTCGGTGAATTATCTCAATGGAACACAAATTTGTATCAAGTGTGTCTTTTTCTTGTATTTCAACCAAGATTTTCAATATTCCACAGACTTCTACGGAATGTATTCGGCAGAACTGGGCAACAAGTGCTTGCACCTGCTTTGCCTGTCGGGGAGGGGCATTTTGTGTTCAACGAGCACTGCTGTCACATAGTGAAGAACGACCTTGCGGTGATACCGATGCCTGGTCGTGTCAGCAACCTTGCTCTCGGTTTGTCGCTCAGTGATTACCACCAAAGTCTACAGCCGAAGTTTGATTGAATGCTTGTTCCTACATATTATGGAATATTCCAGTTCGACTTGGCCTTTCTCTTGTATCGATCGTCATTTCAAAACCCTTCCATTCCTCGCCATCTATCACATAGGTATCCGTTCCGATGATGCGGAAACCGACGGATTGGTAACATTCCACAGCGGAATTGTTGTCGCAAAACACGCCGAGTGTGATGCGCGTGGCTCCCAATTCCTGTTGCGCATAATCGATAGCGAGTTTGAGCATCTGTTTGCCGTAGCCCTTGCCTCGTTTCGAGTCGTCGACAATCACAAAACCGAAGCGGATGACACCCTTGTCCTTTGATGGATATCTCAACAAAATATGACCTACGATATCCTCTCCATCAATGGCTGTTAGTGGAAACATATTGCCTCCCTCGTATTGCTTCATCATCTCCTCGGGTTGGGCAGGGAAATCCTTATACCTGTCAGCACTCCAAAGACGGAAAGCATGCTTGTTCTTGCACC